>JAKSDM010001615.1 GCA_022360135.1 Pseudanabaenales cyanobacterium
CGTGGCGCACGACAACTGGGTTGTCCTGAATAAAACACACAATTTTGTGTTGCCCCTATGAGAGTTCCACTTTCTCTGCTCAAGGTCATTGCTTTTGCCACAGTTGTAATGACAATCACGTCAGTAACTGAGGGCATGTCAACCTATGCTCAAGATACCGCAGAGGAGAAATCAGCGCCAGCGCTAGCCAAACCTGTAGAGTCTAGTGATGTGAACCCAGCATTAGCGTTAACCACTCAGCATCCTGACATTCCAGTTGAAGAATTAGCGTTGTTGGTCCGGCCCCTCACTTTGGCGCAGTTGGAGAATGAGGCAGCCGCTTGGCTGCTCATCCTGCAAGCCAAAGTACAGGAAATTAGTCATACAGCAATCGCCGTTAAACGAGGGAGTCGGGCGATCCCAGCACGGCAGAAGCGCCCCAAGCCCTTGAAGAAACCAGGGCTGTTTTAGAGCAAGCAGGGCAAGCGAAAGTCACTACAACCCCAGGCTCAGAAGAATACGAAGCAGCAATGAGTAAAAAGGGACTAGGGGGAAATGAAGCCCTCCAACAAGCCCTCCAAGAAGCCATTGATACTCACATCCAAGCGCTGCAAGAATCGAGTGAGCAGATCGAAGAAGTGGCTGAGGATCCTGAGTCGCTGAAAAACCAGCTCGTTACTGTAGTCATTGAGCTACAGGCTGATCGCACCGCCATTGCGGATCGATTCAAAGTTGTTTTAGATGAACTCGATAAGAAAGGGGGAAACTCGGCGACGTACCGCAATTATATTGAGGCTTCAGATGGCATTGTGATTGATTTCAAAGATATTGAAGGTCTCGGGATTCTATTGATCAACTGGATCAAGTCTGAGGAAGGGGGGTTGCGCTTATTCGTTACCCTGAGTCGAACGCTAGGCACTGTAATTGGATTTTTCCTATTTGGCCTGATTGCCGATCGGCTTTATAACTTGATTCATCATCGAGTGCTGCCCCCCTTTATAGAGGCGCAAGTTTTGCCCATCCTGCAAACCGTTAGCAAAATTACGCTTTGGGTGGTGGTTATTGTTCTTTGCTTGAGCAACATTGGCCTTGAGGTCAGTGCTATCCTCACTGGTTTCGGCATTGGAGGATTGGCGATCGCCCTAGCCGCACAAGATACACTCTCCAATATTCTGGGTGGCTTTACCCTCCTGCTCCAAGGCAAAGTTACCCTCGGCCAGCGGGTTGAGATCGCTGGCATCAAGGCCAAAATTCAAGAAATCGGCTTGAGAACCACAACCCTAGTCAACCTGGATTATGACTACCAGGTGGTTATCCCCAACAGTAAGTTTTTGCAACAGGTCGTCAACTACATTGACTCACGCCCTCTCTATGCCATCTATGAAACGCTCCATCTGCACCCCACTAGTACCTTTGAGCAGATTCTACTAGCAATCGATCTGATTCAAAAGGTGGCGGCTGAAAATGACTATATCAAAGGAGTCCGGCCTGTATTTTCAGACTTCAATGACTATGCGTTTGATATCAAGTTGGTCTTTTGGATTAAAAAATGGAGGCCAGAGGAAAAAGATGTATTCCCTAATGACCTCTGGAAAATTTCCATGGTGCGAAGCCAAATGAACCTGGGGATTTTACAACAATTTGAAACCCATGACCTTAAGCTAGCCCTGCCGATCCAACTGAAAGAACTCCCCCAAACATTCCGACATGGCGTATTCAGTTTGAGCGCTGGAAATTGTCAGAACTCAATCGGCAAAACGGAGGTATCAAGGGTGACAAAAGATGGGTTCTTGTCAACAATTAGCAATCCAGCTGAAAAAGGCCAAAAGTCTTAAAGGGATTTGCATCTAATATCAAGTTAGGTTAATTACCCGCAATATAAGCCATATTGCAAAGAGGCTCAGACTCTTATTGGGAAAGCTTTCTGCAAATATGCTTTATTATGGGCATCCTCGGCGACTTGATATA
>JAKSDM010001765.1 GCA_022360135.1 Pseudanabaenales cyanobacterium
CGCCGCGACACATCCGACTCCGGAGGACGAGCCGTCGGTCAGTTTGGCCGGCTTCGAGCGCCACCAATCCGTCGATCCCGTCATGGGCAAACGTTGACGACGGAGATCGCGTCACGAAAGAACTGGCGGACTTTTCCCGGCCGGCCGTAGATTTCGGCTCATGACGCCCGCCTCGAAAAGCGCGCCAGACGGGGTCGGCTCGCGCGCTCGAAAACTCGGTTCGATTCGCGGACCGAACGAAATCCCCCCGCGCCGAACGTGACTTTGGAACGCCTGCGCGCCGTCCGCCATCTCGCCCTCGACATGGACGGCACCATCCACTTGGGCGAGCGGTTGTTTCCCGAGACGCTTCCGTTTCTTGAACTGCTCGACGAACTCGGGATCGGTTTCACCTTCCTCACCAACAACAACTCGAAGGGGCGGGAGGAGCATCTTCACAAACTCAAAAAACTCGGCGTCCGCGTCGGCTCGAATCAACTGTTGATCTCGACCGACGCCGCGATCGCCCATCTTCAAGCCTCGATGCCGGGTGTCGCGCGGCTTCACGTCCTGGGATCGCCCGGGCTGCGCCGGGATTTTCGAGCGGCGGGATATCAGGTCATCGACGGACCGGACGAGCCGCCCGACGCCGTGATCATCGGCTACGACACCGCGCTCACCTACGAGAAACTCGAGCGCGCCGCACGATGGATCTCCGCCGGCCTTCCCTACCTCGCCACTCACCCGGATCGCGTGTGCCCGACCGACGGTGACACGGTGCTGCCCGACTGCGGCGCGATCTGCGCGCTCTTGGAGGCGGCGACGGAGCGGGCGCCCGACGCCATCCCCGGAAAACCCAGTCCGGCGATGTTGGCCTCGTTGTGCGAGCGCGACTCCCTCGCCCCGGACCAAGTCGCGATGGTCGGCGACCGGCTCTACACCGACATGCGAATGGCTCGAGAGTTCGGCTGTCCCGCGATCCTCACGCTCACCGGGGAGACCACGCGGGAGCGGGCCGCCGCCGCGTCTCCTCGACCCGACATCGTCGTGGCGAACCTCGCCGAATTGGGCGCGCTGCTCCGGCAAGCGAATCCAACGAAATGAGAAAACTCGGAACCGAGTTCCAGATGCCTTAAAATCACGACTTCGTGAAGCCCTTCCTCTACCAATACCTCGTCGGGGGGACGATCTTCGCCGTCGGCTTGGCGCTGGCCGCGCGACAGCGTCAAATCGGATTCAAGGGCGCCGGATTGAGGAACCTGATCGTCTGCGTCGCGGTGTTCCTCCTGTTTTTCCTGGCGACCGGTTACCTGCAATTCGCGGAGATGCCCGAGGCGCCGGCCCGCGCGTACGACGGCGGAGCCGACCATGTCGTGAACAAGACGAACGAGCCGCGCGGCGCGCCGATCGACTACGCGATCATGATCGGGTACTTCGCCGTCATTCTCGTGATCGGCACCTGGTTCGGAAGAAGGCAAAAGACCACGAAGGACTTCTTTTTCGGCGGGCAGCGCTTCTCGTGGTGGCTCATCACGTTCAGCCTGATCGCGACGACGGTCGGTTCCTACAGTTTC
>JAKSDM010001300.1 GCA_022360135.1 Pseudanabaenales cyanobacterium
GCCCAAACCGACAAAGGTAGCGAAGGCGAGCAACATCAGGGCGAACTGTTCTGGCGGACCAAATGCGAGGGCGAATTTTGCCATGGGTTGGGCGAAGAGGGTGAAAAGCACCACTGAGATCGTGCCGCCGACAAATGAGGCGATCGCCGCCGCTGTCAGGGCTTGATCCGCCTTTCCCTGCAGCGCCAGCGGACGGCCGTCAAAGGTAGTGGCGACAGCGGTAGAGGCGCCCGGAATACCTAACATAATTGAGCTAATAGCTCCCCCATACATCGCCCCATAATAAATGGCCCCTAGAAAAATGATCGCGGAAGTCGGGGGCACCAGAAAGGTCATTGGCAAGAGGATGGCGACGCCGTTCACCGAGCCTAGGCCAGGGATTACACCGATGAATAGACCCAATGTGCAGCCCACCATAATCAGCACTAGGTTCAGCGGTTGGCAAGCGATTAAAAACCCGTTAATTAGAGGGTGTAAAATGTCCATCGCAGTGGCTGAACAGTTTAGAGGAAGAGATTATAGAGGGGGTAAAACAAAGTTTCGGTGTAGCCCTTAGGTAAAGTGATTTTCAAGGCTATTTCAAAAAAGAAGAACATAATGATGGGGGTGAGCAGAGCAAAGATAATCGCCAATTTCCATGAATGGCGACCGACGAAACGCAGTTGAAGAATCAGAAACAGGAGCGTTGCACCATACAATCCCAGCCAAGAAACCGCCATCAGCATGGCGATCAGCAAACCAGCATTGACGAGAAACTGATTCGCCCCCCGTCTATCCATAAAAGGGGCGGTTGAACGAGAGATCGGTTTAGCGCGCTGGAGCCAATTGATGATGATCCAAATGCAGCAGATTAGCATACCCAAAGCCGTCCAGAAGGGGAAGGCGCCAGCTCCAACTTCCCCATTGACGGTATAGCCAATGGGGAGCTTCGCACCTTCGGACATGAGGTAAATGGAAAAGATCGCCAATGCGATCGCCGCCATCAAATCCGCCAGTCGGGTAGAAACGGCTACGCTTACCTTGTACTTATTCCACCGCGCCAGCTTGCTTGAACGGCGGCGGGGTCGCTGATCCCACGTCTCAGTAGGTCGCATTGAACGATATTCTCCTGACTCTGTGCTTATTGGGCTTCATCATCCATGAGCAATTGCTGATGCAGCGCCTGTTGCTTACTCCAATAGCCTTTTAACTCATCGTTGGAAATAAATTCACCTTGCAGGCTTTTGCCTTGCATGTATTCCTGCCATTCTGGCGACTCATAAACCGCTGTAAACAAATTGCGGTAATAGGTTGCGGCTTCCTCGCTCATACCAGGCGCTCCCACTACGCTGCGCTGCATTAGATAGTCAAAGTCATACCCCAATTCTTTGAGGGTCGGCGTATCCGGGAATTGAGCCAGGCGCTCTGGCGTAAACGCAACAATGGGCGTAAATGTACCCTCTTCGTAGAAACCAAGTGCTTCTGAAGGATTGTTAACGGTTGAGTTGACTTGGGCGCCCGCCAACTGTTTAGCAACTTCACCCCCTCCCTCAAAGGGAATATAGGTGATGGCAAGGTCGAATGTAGTATTCAGGAAATCAGTCAGGATCTCATCCTCCTGTCCTCTCCCCGTACCGGCCATCAGCCAATCGTCTCCCGCCTCTTTAACTGCTTGCAGAAACTCTTCGAAATTGGTGACGCCGCTGTCCTTATGAACCCATAAGACAAAGGTGTCTTCCGCCATACGGGCAATGGGAGTAAAACGACTGATATCGATGTTTAAATCTGGTTGCCGTAATGGAGTTGTATAAAAGCTGTTCAGCGTCACCATAATAGTATGGTTATCGCCTTCTTGACTCTTTAGATACTGTAGAGCTTCAGCTCCAGATCCACCCGCCTTGTTAATAGGAATTAACGGTTTGGACGCAAAGCCGCGCTCCGCCACAATGCTTTGCATTAAACGAGCCATCTTGTCGGCGCCGCCGCCCTTACCCGCCATGATGACAAAATCGATCGGCTTTTGAGGTTGCCAATCGGCGGCAGGTGTACTGGAAGAAGATGTAACCGGAGCATTGGCGGAATCGGGAATAGAAGATTCGATGGATGTCGGGGAAGAGCAGGCAGTGACCATCGCCATCCCAATAGCAAGTGGCCCCAGTAGTCGTATTATTTTGATGTTCATAAACATTCTGTCTCTCTAATTGACTAACAGAACTAAGCCGAACTTGTGCATACTCACAAACACTACTATTGCCAACATCCCAAGGTGCAACTTAGCTGAACTGAAGCAGTTAAGCATACACAGCTATCAGCACTGTTATTGCGAGCAATAGTTGAGATTATCTCTGACACTTGAGATGGCTCTATTGTCACTCGAAAATGATATTTTATGTATACGTAAATCCACTTATTAGTAAAGTTTATAGGCAAAGTTTTCTGGTAAATTTACCGATATCTATTCAGCGTTTATAGAAAGTGTTGCTATATACCTTGGCAAAAATTTCCTGTGTGCTTATTCTATTTATAAGGCGATTTCTCTGGCCAAATAGCTATCTGGCCAAATAACTAGATATCTGACTAAGAATTATATCTAACGCTTTAGATTTGCCTAGAGTTCAAATACTTATGAATCAAGCTGAATCAGGAAATATGGCTGACTCAAAAATTCTTCAATAAATCAGCCTGATAACTGTCTGTCAACTATTAGTTGACAGCTGTAGGACTTTGTTCTTGTCGAAATATTAGCTATTTCACAGATGGCTAATTATAATTAAAATAAAACTGCTATCATCAACTTTTCAATGATTATTAAGACATCCCTATCCATTATTATTATTAAGATATCCTTGCCCTATTATTTTTAAATGTCTTATCCTCCTTCTTAAAGCTATCTATATTCGACAAACGTCTGACCTTACGCCATGCTCCATTTCGAATGATAATCGATACTTATTAGAAATCTTCTCAGAAAATCTACGTAAAAAGGGCTGCGATTTTTTGATTGCTTATGGCGCTCATGAGGAAGAATGTTGATGATAGGGATATCAACTTATTAATATGAGAAATTCACGAGATGGAATCCAGCATCCAGGCGATGGCTGACTCCTAAATTTTGGCTCCTGGCTCAGCTAGATATTCTGGCTTAAGTGGATATCCAGATTTTGCAGTTGTCTTGAGGAAACCCTTCCATGTCTGACCTAACAGAGTCCAAAACTCTGCTCACCCTTTTGGCGGGACAAGGTGATCATTTAGCCCTAGTGGCGCCAGACTATCCTGGCTTGACGTATGATCAACTCCAGCAAAGCGTAATCAATCTGGCTAACCAGCTCAATCGCTTGGGTTTAGGCCGAGGCGATCGCATCGCCATTGCCATGCCAAATGGGCCAGAGATGATTCTGACCTTTTTGGCGGCGGCCATGTGCGGTACAGCTGCTCCTCTAAATCCCAAATACACGCCAGCGGAATTTGCCTTTTACTACAGCGATACTGATGCAGACGCCTTGATTACCTTGGGTGATACAGTGACAGCGGCTCAAGCAGCCGCAACTGATGAGATGAAGCAGATTCAGGCGGCTTTACAGCCAGATGGGAGGCTGTCTTTTGAACAAGTGGGTGGAAAAAAGCAAGGTTCCCGAGCCGCTGAGTTGGCGGAATCAGACGATATCGCCATGATTCTGCACACCAGTGGGACAACCAGTCAACCTAAGCGAGTGCCGATTAAGCATCGGAATTTGGCGGCTTCCGCCCAAAATATTATCGGTACGTATCAGCTAAGTGAGGGCGATCGGGCGCTTTGTATCATGCCGCTATTTCACGTTCATGGCCTGGTGGCGTCCATGCTCTCCACACTGGCTTCCGGGGGAACCGTAATTTGTCCGAGAGGCTTCAACGCGATAGAGTTCTGGCGTCTATTATCCACCTTTAAGCCAACCTGGTATTCAGCCGTACCAACCATGCATCAGCTTTTGTTAGCCCGAGCTAGTCGAAATCAAGAGGCTATCCAGACCAGTCCCCTCCGATTCATTCGCTCCAGCAGCTCCTCGCTACCGCCGATTGTGTTAGAAAGTCTCGAAGCTGCCTTCAAGGCGCCTGTGCTAGAAGCCTATAGTATGTCCGAGGCGTCTCACCAGATGACGTCGAATCCCCTACCGCCTGCAGCCCATAAGGCTGGCAGCGTCGGCTATGGGTTTGGGGTAGAGGTTGGCGTCATGGAAGAAGAGGGCGATCGCCTGCTAGAACCAGGGCAGCTCGGAGAGATTGTGGTCAAAGGACCTAATGTATTTGACGGCTACGAAAATAATCCGGCAGCCAATGCTAAGGCGTTTGCCAACAGCTGGTTCCGCACCGGCGATCAAGGGTTGGTTGATTCAGAAGGATACCTCTCCCTCACGGGACGCCTAAAAGAACTCATCAATCGGGGAGGAGAAAAAATTTCTCCTTTGGAAGTAGATAACGTTTTGCTACGCCATCCAGCTGTGGCTCAAGTCCTGACCTTTGGGGCGCCCCATAAAACCCTAGGGGAAGATATTCATACCGCTCTAGTGCTCAAGGACGCCACCGTCAGTGAACAAGACTTACGCAAGTACTGTTCAGAACAGTTAGCAGCGTTCAAGGTTCCCCGCCAGTTTCATCGGTTAGATGAATTGCCCCGGGGAGCGACTGGCAAACTACAGCGCCTCAAAATGGCTGAAATACTAGGTATTAAGGACAATTGATATGGGGTGGCGACTCTTTGTCACTTGTCACTTGTCACTTGATAATCACTAATGACGAATGACCAGTAACCAATGACCAATGATCAGCTAGATTTTCCAGGTTAAATGGATACCCACAACAGGCTCAGATAAAGGTGAACTATGAAGATTTGCATTGTCGGCGCTGGGGCGATCGGGGGGTACATCGGCGCTAAGTTGGCCCAGTCTGATGCGCAGGTAACGCTGATCGCGCGAGGCGCTCATCTAGAGGCGCTCCAAACCCAAGGGCTGAAGCTACTCACGACAGATGGCTCAGAAGTGTTGATTAAAAATGTGGTCGCCACTCAGGATATCCAGGCAGTAGGGCCGCAAGATGTCGTGATTGTCGCTTTGAAGGCCCAAAGCGTCGCCAACATCGCCCCGGTTTTACCTGTGTTATACGGCCCAGAAACGATGGTGGTGACGGCTCAAAACGGTGTTCCCTGGTGGTATTTTCGCAAACAGGACGGTCCCTATGAAAATCAGCGAATTCAAGCTATCGATCCGGATGGCGTGATAGAGGCCCATATTCCAGTGGATCGGGTAATCGGCTGTGTCGTATACCCAGCGGCTGAATTAGCGGCTCCTGGCGTTGTCCGGCATTTGGAGGGCGATCGCTTTTCTCTAGGCGAGTTAGATGGGACCAAGACAGAGCGAATTCAGCAGCTCTCGAAAGTTCTGCGTAAAGCGGGTATCAAGGCGCTGGTCCGCACCCAGATTCGCAATGAGCTATGGGTAAAGTTGTGGGGAAACCTGGCGTTTAATCCCATTAGCGCCATCACTCGCGCCACCTTGGAGCAAATCTGTCAATACCCGTTAACGCGATCGTTAGCTCGCAATATGATGCTGGAAGCGCAGGCGATCGCTGAAAAACTCGGGGTTGAATTCGGCGTCACCCTAGAGCAACGGATTGATGGGGCTGAAAAAGTGGGGGCTCACAAGACTTCAATGCTGCAAGACATTGAGCTGGGTCGTCCCACGGAAGTAGACGCCCTTGTCGGGGCTGTTGCGGAATTGGGAAGATTGACCAACACGCCGACTCCTCATATTGATGCAGTTTACGCCAGTGTCAAATTATTGGAGAGGTCGTTACTGGCGTGAC
The DNA here is from genome assembly GCA_022360135.1 of Pseudanabaenales cyanobacterium. Classification (GTDB taxonomy): domain Bacteria; phylum Cyanobacteriota; class Cyanobacteriia; order Phormidesmidales; family Phormidesmidaceae; genus JAKSDM01. The sequence goes on from JAKSDM010001300.1 coordinate 5,815, forward strand.
CTGGGAAAGAGAGCAGGGGAGACAATCAAAGAAGTCTCACTTATATGGACTGAAATGCATCAACAAAAGGAACCATTTCATAATATCTTTGAGACGGTGCAAGATTGGACAGTCGAAATTAATGTTTATCAGTGGCAAGTGCTCAATCCTGAACTCTGAGCGGTTGGAAGCCTAACATAGTCAAGCGGCGCAGCCAGTCTAGTTGAGTGTGATGATTGCGCTTCGCCGCAGGTTTAACAGTAAACTTAGGTGCGGATGGTCCTTGAAAAGGAACACTCTAACCATCGCAAGGCATTAACCCCCTCTCAAGGTATTAAATTGTTCATTAATGGCGCACAGGTTTGCAGAAAAATGGGTCGAGTTAACCGAACACAGAACCATCCGGCCCGATGGCTCCCTCCAAATTAGTATCTGTCAGATTAGCATTTGTCAGATCAGCGCCTTTGAGGTTGGCGTTCTTCAAAGTGGCGTCTTCTATATTAGTCTGTCTCAGATTGGCCTCTGCTAAGTTAGCGCCTAACAAAACAGCCCCTCTAAGCTCCGCCGATTCTAGAGTGGCTGCCTGCAAATCGGCGCCGTTGAGGTCCGCCGCTGTCAAGTTAGCTCCTGCTAAATTGGCTCGGACTAAATTGCTCTTCTCCAGATCACAGCCAAATAGCGAGGCGCCGCTCAGATTAGCGTCCTGCAAGTCAGCTCCCTTTAGGTTGGATCCGGTAAGGTCGGCGTTGACCAGATTGGCCCCCGCTAGATTAGCGCCAACTAGTTTTACTCGCCTCAGTCTGAAGCCAGCTAACTGCAATCCAGACAGATCTAAATTAGTTAAATCGGCGCCTTCTTTAACCTCAGTTAAAGCTGAGAGCAGCTTTTGTTTGTCTATTTCCGCCATACCTTTCAGAGATGTAAGTAGTCGCATGCCAATTTCGTGTCATTTTGTTGAAGTTTTACTGTTATTACTCCTATCAGGAAGGAGGATCTACTTAAGCTAGAACTTTCTAGCTGGGAAAGAAATCAGAAGACAAAAATCTGAAAACAGGAGTCAGCTGTTGCTGAACTCTGTATCCTATCTCAGGATAATTTCTCGACTTAAGTTGATACCCTATCAGAGTAATAAATCGATGACACGTCACTATTCACGCCAACCCAAGGGTTAGTTCCAGCAATAAAGGATACGCGATCGCGCATCCTAAATGAAAGTCCTACTAAATTTCCTAGTTCATGGCGTCTATTTGATTAAAGAACATCAATCATCGCACCCCATCTCCTATCTCAGTTTAGTAGCAGAGAAACCTTAATATAGACTAAGTAAGCGACCAACAAAAGTCCCCCTTCCCATCGCGCTAAGCGCAATCCGGTCTTCAAAAGTGATAAGACGGCGATACTAAGACCAACTGCCACCCAGAGATCGAGCCAAATAAGGTTGGAAGACATTCTCACGGGCTCAACCGCTGCGGTCAATCCCAAAATACCCAAAATATTGAAAATGTTAGAACCGATTAGATTGCCAATTAGCAGGTCTCCCTCTTGCCTGATCGCGGCCACCAAGCAACTGGCAAGTTCGGGAAGACTTGTACCGAAGGCGACTATACTGAGTCCAATTACCCGTTCAGAAATATTTAGCCCGTGAGCTAGATTGATAGCGCCTGTCACCAAGCTTTGCGCTCCAACTACGAGTAATCCAATTCCTAAAGCAACCCCGATAAATAACCCACTTGCAGAAGTGACGCCTTTGCCAATTTCAGAAGTAAAATCATTCTCTGCAACATCATTGTCGCCGCGCTTGAACAGGTAAACCAAGTAGAGAACAAGCAAGCTGAACAGGAGTAGGCCTTCTATTCTGCCGATCACCAAATTTTGACTAAAAGGAATCAACAATGTAGCTGCAACAATCATGAAGAGCGCCTCTCTGCGAATGAGGCGGGATTTTGCTCGCAAAGGATAGATGATAGTGGAGAGTCCCAAGACCAATCCCAAGTTAGCGCTATTGGAGCCAACTACATTGCCCATTGCGATGTCCGAAGCATCCTTAAGAGTGGCGATTAGGGTGGAGAGTAGTTCTGGGCTGGATGTTCCAAACGCCACAACAGTCAGGCCAACGACCAAAGGGCTTAAGCCAAAAGTAAATGCTAAACGGGAGGAAGAACTGACCAATACCTCTCCGCCGAGATAGAGCAGTAGGATACCTGCTAAAACAAGTACAAAACTCATGTAAATAAAAAACTCATGTAAATTAGCTACTTTCCAGACTGGACAATCAAGATTAACGACCCATGATGGTAATGAAACGGATTTAATCTATTTGCCTCAGAGGGGTTATGGCGGAATTCAGACATTCCCCGCAAAACTCCCATGAGTAGAGTAGCCTTGCAAGCTTCGATGCTCCATTTATCTCTAGAAAAGAGAAATCACCTATGCTCAAAACACTAACCAGATAGCTCGTTCATCCAAAGAACCGACTGAGTCCCTGTCTCAACGATTAACAATGCTGGTATATAGAGTTTTGTAAATGAGCCCAAGGCGAATAATTGATAATAATAATATATAGAATAATCGGTTGTGGCTTAAATCACTATACAGTCTGTAGAATTTTGTTGATTAACGATCCAGTTTACGCCTGACGGCTGGTTTTCAATACAACGATTCCCTCAGCGCCTACATCCAGGCCAGGATGCGGTAATCGTCCCAACCAACAACTCAACACTGCAAGCGGTAATTTAATGCCAAATAGATATGAAGCTGTACATAATAGATGAGATTAAACCCTTTGATGGCAAGGCTTTTAACCTCTAAATTATGCCCATCCTCATATTGAATTGGTATAAGTTATAAATAGATTTAAATCTTTATATAAAGAAACAAAAATAAACAAAATTGTCTATAATTGCTTTTCTTGGACACCAACCTAAGGTGGGCAGTCCTGACTAGGAAGGAATTTAGGCGTCAGAATTCAGCTACCTTTAGACGCTGGCAATGATCGTCAGGAATGGAAATAGCTAAATCATTGCGTTTTTGGCGACAATCTGACCTTTTTTAGCTGGATTAGATTTAGTTAATCAGGAGAATGGCTGAGATGTAGGCATCTAGGAATTGCTGATCTGCTTCGAATTGACCTCTCAACGCCTGACTGTCGCCGTAGCTGAGAGTACTCAGCAAAATTAAGTAGGGGTGGCAGTACACTTGCACTTAGGCGGAACGGAAATATTCCTGCCTGGAATGTCGAGGTCTTCAGAGATCTGTTATTTTTCTGACATCTACACACAGTCAGATCTGTTCTCTAGGCAGCATTACAGGGCAAATTCTTCTGAATTCGGTCAATAAGATAACTCACTTTGAAGGGTTTAGCAATGTAATCGTCAACGTCATAATTCTCTCGATCAATTGTCTCAGGGATATCGGAACGAGCACTGACGACGATAATGGGAAGTCGCTTGCCCTGACTGTGGAGTTCTCTCACTACAGTCCAACCATCCTTTCCAGGAAGGCCAATATCTAAGAGCATGAGATCAAAATTATCCTGCTGAGCCCGCTGCACTGCCTCATCACTATCTTGAGCAACAGCTGTGGCAAATCCGTGCTTGGCTAACCCTTTTTCCATCAGGGTAGCCACGCGGGGTTCATCTTCAACGATCAGGATTTGCTGCATTAGAAGAAAGACTCCCAAATTTGATTCAATACACGTGGCATGTGATACTTTGCCACCCAGCTCTACCCAAAGAAACCTTGGATTATTTTAAGATTTCTCTGTTATCAATTGGCTATGTTGTCTCAACAGGGCTAGCTGTTTAATCGGTGCTTTAGGGCGGCTTTACCAGCATCAGAACAATAGCTATATTGATTAACCCACATGAAATACCTCTGAATTATTGGTTAGAGTCTTCTCATGATCATCCGCCTTCCCTTCGGATGGTTGCCCAAAGCGATAAGGATAAGTTTCGACTTTGGTAGAATGCTGACTTTTTTCCCGGCAAGCTACGCTTCCCGGAGATAATTACGGACCAGCAGGCGTTGGCGATCGCGGCGCGCCAGTTGACCTCAAATATAGATTTCTCTTCGAAGTCCCAAAAACCTGAGTAAACAGAATGGATACGGGGATACACCTCAGGGCTGACAATGCGTCAAATTTCTGAATAATAGACAGCTTGAAGGGGTTCTGATGGCGAGAAAAGTGAAAGTTGCAATTTTGGGCGTTGGTAATTGTGCGAGCGCTTTGGTTCAAGGACTTGAGTACTATAAGGATGGGAACAATCCAGAGCCAATTGGCTTGATGCACTTCGAGCTAGGGGGATACAAACCCTCTGATATTGAAGTTGTAGCGGCATTTGATATTGATCAGCGTAAGGTGGGAAAAGATGTCGCCGCCGCCATCTTCGCCGCTCCAAACTGTGCAACTGTATTCTGCAAAGATGTTGCCTCAACCGGCGTTACTGTCAGGATGGGGAGGGTATTAGACAGCTTCTCAGAACATATGGCGGCCTATTCTGAACAGGAAACTTTTGTTCTCAGCCATCATCTAGAGGCCTCGCAGCAAGATATCGTAGAGACGCTAAAAAACTCAGGCGCAGAAATCCTGATCAACTATCTGCCTGTAGGGTCTGAAAAAGCGACTCACTTTTACGCTGAATGCGCCTTGGCGGCAGGTGTGGGTTTGATCAATTGCATTCCGGCGTTTATCGCTAGCGATCCAGCTTGGGCTGAACGATTCAGACAGGCCAGGCTGCCCATTATTGGCGACGATATCAAATCTCAGTTGGGCGCCACCATCACCCATAGGGTCTTGGCGGATCTATTTAAGCAACGGGGGGTCAAGGTCGAGCGCACTTATCAGCTTAATACTGGCGGTAACACAGACTTCTTGAATATGATCAACCAGAGTCGCTTGACGTCCAAGAAAATCTCTAAAACAGAAGCGGTTCAGACAGCCCTTGCCGAGCGTCTGGATGATAGAAACATTCACGTTGGGCCGAGTAACTATGTTCCCTGGCAGAAGGATAACAAAGTATGCTTCCTCCGGATGGAGGGCAAATTGTTTGGCGGCGCGCCTATGAACTTGGAACTCCGGCTCTCTGTAGAAGATTCGCCCAACTCTGCTGGTGTAGTGATTGACGCCATTCGATGCTGCAAACTAGCACTGGATCGGGGAACGGGCGGTGTCTTGCTATCAGCTTCAGCTTACTTTATGAAGCATCCCCTGAAACAACTCACAGAGGAGGAAGCAAACCGCATGACCGATAAATTTATTGCCGGAGAGGCTGACCGTTAGGGTTTGCGACTGTGACTGCAATTTTGCCGCCAACCAAGGAATAAGTAAAGTTTGGGTGATCCAGTGAACTTAGACGACCCATCGCAATCTACTACTTTAATTGACCTGTTGCATTATAGAGCGTTCCATCAACCGACGCAAACGGGTTATACCTTTTTGGTGGATGGAGAAACCGCAGCTGTTAGTTTGACCTATCAAGCCTTAGATCGGCAGGCGCGGGCGATCGCAGCTCACCTGCAATCTCTATGTTCGTCTGGCGATCGCGCGTTGCTGCTCTATCCACCCGGTTTGGACTATATCGCTGCATTCTTTGGCTGTCTGTACGCCGGGATTTTGGCTGTCCCGGCTTATCCACCTAGGCCGAATCGGTCTCTGGCGCGGCTTCAGACCATTGCAGCAGACGCCCAAACATCACTGGCCCTAACCACCTACTCCACCCTGGCCAAAATCGGACGACAATTTGCCCAAACGACGGAACTGAATAGTTTATACTGGCTAACCACCGACAATATTGACGAAACTTTGGCGCAAGCATGGCGTCAGCCCAAAAACAATGGCGATACACCAGCGTTTCTTCAATACACCTCGGGTTCAACGGCGGCGCCGAAGGGGGTGGTGATCACCCACAAACATTTGCTGCACAATTTAGGCTTGATCCATCAATGTTTTGGGCACACCCCTGATAGTAAAGGCATGATCTGGCTGCCGCTTTATCATGATATGGGGCTGATCGGCGGCGTATTACAACCCCTCTATGGCGGGTTCCCAGTCACCCTTATGTCATCCCTAATGTTTTTACAAAGTCCACTACGGTGGCTACAAGCGATTTCTCGCTACAAAGCTACGACCAGCGGCGGCCCCAACTTCGCCTATGACTTATGTGTCCGCAAAATCACCTCTGAACAGCGAGAGTCTCTTGATTTGAGCAGTTGGGAAGTGGCTTTTAACGCAGCTGAGCCAATATGCCCTGAGACGCTAGAGCAGTTTGCAATGGCCTTTGCAGGGTGTGGATTTCGTCGAGAAGCTTTCTATCCTTGCTATGGCATGGCCGAAGCAACCTTAATCATTTCTGGCGGCCTGAAGACGACTCGACCTGTATGCAACACATTCCAGGGGGAGGCCCTAGCCCAAAATCGAGTGGTGTTAACTGAGATAGATACCGATAGCGCCCCGCGATTGGTTAGCTGCGGTCAAACTTTGCCAGACCAACAGATTGTGATTGTCCACCCGGAGCGATTGAGCCAATGCCAAGAAGGAGAAGTAGGAGAAATTTGGGTGACTGGCGCTAGCGTCGCCCAAGGCTATTGGAATCAGCCCGAGGAGACTCAACGCACCTTCAACGCCTACCTGGCGGATACCCAAGAAGGACCCTTTCTACGGACGGGCGACTTGGGATTTTTAATCAAGGGTGAACTCTTTGTAACGGGCCGTCTCAAGGGACTGATTATCATCAATGGTTGCAACTACTATCCTCAAGATATCGAACGCACCGTGGAACAGAGTCATCCCGCCGTTAGACCGAATTGTTGTGCGGCCTTTTCAGTTGAGATGAATGGAGCGGAACGATTGATTGTGGTCGCTGAGCTAGAACGACGTTCCAGGCGACATCGGCAGCCAACGGTGAACTCGACAAGGGCTTCTGTGAAGTTGGATGCATTAACCGTGAACGAGTTGAAACACGTGATTCAACGGGCAGTGTCAAAGACCCATGATTTGCCGCTCCACGCCATCCGGTTCCTGAAATATGGAACAATTCCCAAAACCTCTAGCGGCAAGATTCAACGCCATGTCTGCCGCGCCAGTTTTCTGGCGGGAACTTTGACGTTAGTCACCGAATAAAACAATTCAAATTAACAGGCTGGAATAGTGGAAACCCCAACAAAATCTCGCACTACAGAAGCGATTTCTAGCTGGTTAGTCTCTCGGCTGGCGGCAAGATTGACGCTTGAAGTCCACGAAATAGACATAGATGCAGAGTTTGTGGATTACGGTCTCAATTCGCTCGAAGCCGTCAATCTTTCCGGAGAGCTAGAGCACTTCCTTGGGCGTCGGCTCTCGCCTGATTTGCTATGGACTTATCCCACGATTGAGGCATTGGTTAGGCATCTGGCCGAAGACCCTGCCGACGTCCCTGAGCCAGCGTCGGGTCACTTAGGGAGAGCGTATATCACTGCTCCGCTGGCTAAGGCAGAGCGGCGATGGACCGGGTTAGACCGATGGCGTACAGTTGAAGAGGAAGTTCAGACAACGGCGGAGATTCCACCGAAGTATTATCGTTTCGATTGCTCCCCAGAGTACCGCCAACTACAACAGCAATTACAAGAAATTAAGGCCCTCGGTATTATTAATCCGTACTTTACCGTCCATGAACAAGTGGCTAAGGAGACATCCTGGGTAGAGGGCCGGGAGTTAATTAATTACTCCGCTTATAACTATCTGGGATTATCTGGCGATCCAGTAGTCTCTCAAGCGGCTCAGGCGGCGATCGCGCGTTACGGCACCTCTGTATCTGCCAGTCGTCTAGTATCGGGAGAAATACCGCTACATCGTCAGTTAGAACAGGCGCTTGCCGATTTTATCGGGGTTGACGCCTGTATTGCCTATGTGGGGGGGCATGCCGCCAATGTCACCACAATTGGACACTTGTTCGGCCCCCAGGATCTGATCCTGTACGATGCGTTGAGTCACAATAGCATTCTGCAAGGGTGTTTACTTTCCGGCGCCAGCGCCATTGCATTTCCCCACAATGATTGGCGAGCCCTGGATCAATTATTGACTGAGCGGCGACGTCGCTATAGGAGAGTTTTGATTGTGATTGAGGGCGTCTATAGCATGGATGGTGATGTGCCTAACCTGCCACAGTTTATTCAGGTTAAACAGCGCCATAAAACCTTTTTAATGGTCGATGAAGCCCATTCCATTGGAGTGCTGGGTCAAAAAGGGCAGGGTATCGGCGAATTCTTTGACATTGATCGCACCGAGGTCGATTTGTGGATGGGCTCCCTCAGTAAGGCATTCGCCAGCTGCGGCGGCTACATCGCCGGCAGTCGCGCTTTAGTGGACTATCTCAAATACACAGCCCCCGGCTTTGTCTACAGCGTAGGGTTGTCGCCGCCCAATGCCGCCGCCGCCCTCACCGCCCTCCGCCAGATCAAAGCACAGCCGGAGCGAGTCGCCCAGTTACAGGCTCGCGCTAGTCTCTTTTTAGCCTTAGCCCAAGATCAAGGTCTCGATACGGGCGCCAGCCGAGCATCAGCCATTGTGCCTGTGATTGTGGGAGAATCTCTCAAGTGTCTCAAACTGGCCCAAGCTTTATTGCAACGAGGCATTAATGTGCAGCCCATGCTCTCGCCTGCAGTGCCAGAGGGAGCTGTCCGACTACGGTTCTTTCTCAGTTGCACCCACACTGAAGCACAAATCCGCTCGACTGTAGAGGCTGTAGTGAATGCGCTACAAAGGACCAATCAGGGAATATAATGGGTTTCAATTGCATTGACCACACCCCACGCCCTATACCCCACCTCATCGAGATGGGTGCAATCCAAGTGAGAATTGCTATATAACTTTAATTGCTTGACTCACAAAACATGATACGGCATGCGATAATCACGGGCGGTTCTAGCGGTATTGGCAAAGCAACGGCCAAATTGTTGGCTAAAGCTGGGGCTAACCTTACCATTATTGCTCGCACACAAACCAAGTTAGAAATCGCCAAAGCAGAAATTGAAACCTGTCGGGTTGATTCTAATCATCAGCTAATCGCCCTCTCAGCTGATGTTGCCGATCGCGTGCAAGTCCAAAAAGTGGTGGCTGATGCGATCGCCCAATTAGGCCCGCCTGACCTCTTAATCACCTCGGCTGGCACGGCGCATCCTGGGCGCTTTCAAGATTTGCCGCTGGAAGTATTTGAGCGCGCCATGGCTATCAATTACTTTGGTTCTCTCTATACTCTGAAAGCAGTTTTACCCAGCATGGAACAGCAGGGTAAGGGCCACATTGTATTGATTTCCTCTGGCGCTGGCCTAATCGGCCTCTACGGATATACCGCCTATAGTCCCAGTAAGTTTGCCCTGCGCGGCTTAGCCGAATCGCTCCGGGGCGAGCTTAAGTCAAGCGGCGTCAAACTTTCTATTGTTTATCCACCGGATACCGATACGCCACAGCTGGCGCAAGAAAATAAAACCAAGCCCCTCGCCACCCAGAGAATGACAGCAATAGCAAAAACGTGGCCAGCCGAAGCCGTGGCTCAAACCATTGTTGACGGCGTCAGGCGTTCTTCATTTGAAATCACGCCAGATCTGGAGATGAGCCTACTAGTTAGGCTGCACAGCCTATTAGCCCCTGTCGTCAACTGGCGTTTTGATCGAATCGCAGCCAGCGCCCATCTTCAGAATCATGATGACTAGTTGGAAGTATTCCACAAAGCCGGAAATTAAGTCGCCAACGGCCATGTATTAATTAAGACAGTTAAGCTGAGATAAAGTCCAGAGCTGTGCGTTATCCCCTTGCGAATTAAATCCAGGGAACGACGAGCCCAGCTATAGCGGCTTTCATTTTCATTGACTATATCCTATGCCCAGCAAGGATTTATGGACTGAACTGAATTTCCCAGTCAGAAAAAACCGCACAGCTTTAGCGCGAGTCCGGCTCGTGTAGTGGGCATTATTTTCAGTGTAGACCCTGATTTTTAGCTCAATCTTTGTCTCATAAAATACTTAGTCTGCACGGAAAGACTGCACGGAATGATACTGACTAAATATGCAAATGGTCTAATACTCAAGCGATGGTTTGCTGACCACATCTTTCAAAGAATTCTCAAGAATGCCAGTTGGCTTTTGTTCGGGAGGGTAATCACGGGCGCCACTGGCTTAGGCTACTTAAGCTTGGCGACCCATAGCTTAGGGATTGAATTGTTTGGGACCTTGGTGCTGATGCAAACCTATATTAGGGTGATTACCGGTTTAACCACTTTTCAATCCTGGCAAGCTGTAATTCGTTATGGCGCAATCTGTCTGCAAAAACAAGATAAAGCAGCCTTTCAACAACTGGTTAAGTTGACCACTCTGCTCGATGTGCTGGGTGTAGTGGCGGGGGGGGCGATCGCGGTTTTGGCGGCGTCCTATGTCGGTCCTTATGTGGGATGGAGTAAAGCGATAATCCATCAGGTCCAGTATTGCAGCCCTTTGATTTTGTTCACGATTGTGGCCACACCAACTGGGTTACTGCGACTTTATAATCGTTTCGACCTGCTGGCCCTTCAGAGCGCCCTTTCCCCCCTAATCCACCTGTTGGGTACTGTGATCGCGGCCATTTTCCAGGCGCCCCTCTGGGGATATCTGCTAGCCTGGTGGATGGCGGAGGCGGCTGGCGGTGTTTTTCTGCTCCTGGCCGGGTGGCGAGAAGGTTGGAAACGGGGTCTACTGCAGAGCATGGATTGGTCTCTCTCGGATTTACGCCAATCCCATCCTGGAATCCTGAAATTCTGTATGGTGTCCAATCTCGATTCATCCTTACCCTTGGCGATGAGACAGACGAGTCCGTTAATTGTGGGGGCGATCGCCAATCCTGCCGCTGTCGCTCTATTTCGGATAAGTTACGAGCTAGCGACGCCATTCAAGGGTCTAGCTCAACTCCTGAACCAATCTCTTTATCCCGAACTGGCCCACTTAAGTAGTCAGGGGAAGTGGAAAAAATTCACGACCCTCATTCTCAGATCGGGGGGAATGGCGGTAGGAACAGGCGCTACAATCTGTGTTCTCGGTATTATCCTGGGTAAGTGGATCCTGGGGTCTGTCTTTGGTGAGGCGTTTATCCCGGCATACAGCACCTTAGTCCTTTTAGTCGCGGCAGGGGTCTTAACCATGGCGAGTGGAGCCTTAGCACCGGCTCTATACGCGATGGGACGCCCGAGTCTACCCCTGCAGGTTAATGCGATCGCCATCCTGGTGGTTTATTTCCCATTGCTTGTAGTCTTAACCCAACATTTTGGGGCGATGGGAGCAGGCATGGCCACCCTCCTGGCCAGCGCCTTGATCCTGACACTCAACAGTGTGTTGATCTGGAATCAATTGTCCCAACAGTTCAGTAAATTGCTTCGATACTGATTACGCTTATGCAGCACCTGGGAGATAGGCTGAAACTTTCTGCCTAATCCCCAAATCAGGGTGTTAGGCTAACGAATATCCACCTAATCTCCTTGTCGGGGGGATTAGACTGAACTATTTCCACCTAATCCACCGAATTAGAGTGTTAGGCAGAAAGTTTCTCTCTAATAATGAGTTAGCTGCCCACAGCTGCATACACTAAAGTCTTCCGAGAGTAATAAAGTACGTCAGTGAGAAGCTAATTCGATTCAGTTAA
>JAKSDM010000968.1 GCA_022360135.1 Pseudanabaenales cyanobacterium
AATGAAATGAAATTGACTGCCTTGGTCTTTGCCTTTGGAGGCGGCCCAGATCTGTCCCCCTAAGCCCACGATAATCTGACGGCAGATGGCCAGCCCTAAACCGGTGCCCCCGGTGGTGCGGCGCAGCGCTCCCTCTTCTTGGTAAAAGCGATCGAAGACGGCTTCTAGCCGATTGGGTTCAATCCCTCTGCCCGTATCGGCAACGGTGACTTGTAGCTGTTTGTTGGCTGAGCGAGCAACCCCAATGGTAATTTCTCCCTCAGCCGGGGTGAATTTACAGGCATTATCCAGGAGCTTTGCCAGCACCTCTACCAGCCATTCCCCGTCTGCCCTAACCAGTGGAGTGTCAGGCGGGATTTGAATGTTTATCTGGGGAAGCGACGTATCTACATATTTGGCTTTAACGCTACTTAGAGCCAGTTCAGCGCACTCCCACAGGGATAGCGCTTCTAGATTCCATTCAATGCGTCCACTTTCCAGCCGAGAGAGGATCAAAAAGTCTTGCACCAGCTTACGCATACGCTCAGCATCGGTTAGAGCTGAGCTCAGCATGACTTGCCTCAACTCTGGCGGCATATCTGGCTCGGCTGACAGGCTCTCCAAGCAGACTTGGATGGTGGATAGCGGTGTTCTCAGTTCATGGCCGGTAATCGCAATCAAGTTGCTCCGGGTGCGGTCTAGATCGGCTAGCTGCCGATTGAGTTCTTCCAGATTGGCGTAGGCTTCCGCCTGAATGATGGCGACACTTAGTTGGGTGGCGATCGCTTCTACCAGCGCCTTATCATTGTCTGTCCAGATATCGGGGGCGGGCTGACAGCGATGAAGTTCAATCATGCCCAGTAGGCGCTCTTGGTAAATCAGCGGCGCTATCAGCCAGGACTGGATTGTCCAATCGCTAATCAAAGGCTCTAACTGCTTCAAGTCTGGCTGACCGGGAAAGGACTCCGCCAGAGTATCGTCAATCGCTATGGTCTCTGGCTGGAGCCGCATTCGCTGAAACAAGGGATTATCCTTAAGCGGCCAGTTTTGACCCACCAGAGAACTGACCGATGGTTGGAGATATTCATGTTGAATTTGGATGGCGGCGTCTTCAGCCTTACAGCGGTAAATCAGACAACGACAAACCTGTAGCGCTTGCCCCAATTCCTGAACCGCGATTGTGAAGATTTCAGCGGGGTTGAGGGAGTGGCGAATGGCGGCAGTAATAGAATTCACCAGGCGTTCTCGACGCTCCTGGGCTGATATCGCTTTATAGGCTTTGAGCAACTTATATTGGCCAGCCTGCACGTAGGTGACTAACCGTTGAGCAAAGGGGTCTGACCCGAGCCCAGGCGAAATGTCCGAAAGATCCGCTTGGAGAAACTGGGTTCTAGCCTGGTCTACTTTGTCAGTTAAGTCAGGTCGGTAACCCAGAATTCGCCGCAACAAGATATCAGCCGCTTGCTGACTGACCTGACGGTCCAGTGTCCAGATCCCCTCAAACCGTCGAGTTTGCTCTAGCGCCGAGGAACCGGGCGATCGCGCAACAGCGGGGACAGGCTGCCGTTCTCGACAAATTAGGCAGGCGCTGTACTGCTCTCCCATCACCACCAAGTGCCATTCCTGGGTAAGGGTGTCCGCCGCATCAAAGGCAATAGTCTCATAGAAATCCGAGCAGTTAGAAAATCCAGCCCCCTCAGCCGACAGCACATATACCTGCTGAGTGATATTGGCAATTCGCTGATACCGATGAGCCTCCTGTCGATAGAACCGCTCCTGCTGAAAACTGGCAATTACTAAAGGACAGTCTGATCCCGCCAAGACCTGGTCTTCCATCGCATGGGAGAGGGCCGTGAGAGAAGTCTTGAAATACATTTGAGGACGCAACTGTGGAATTACCTGCAGGAGTTCTTCCACAATGGAAGCGCGGTTGCTCATGAGTTATCTCTTCAAATTGGCGTGGCGGAGAACCCCTCGATTGCATTATTGCGTAACCTAGCCGACTGCCAAGCACTTTAGAAACTATGGCGACCAATCTTGGTTCATTGGCGTTGGTCTGAGCGGGGCATCTATTCCATATTCGGTCAAAATAGCTCGATTGTGGGTACTTATACCGGTGACGCCATCGACAAAAAAAGGCGAAGTACAATTATCGCAACCTCGATAACTGTATTCCGCCGCAGTAGATTAAGGCTTAGAGCTGTACGTCAGCAAACTTGAACCAACAATACATTCGGTTAAGCCATGGGATTAAGAAACACCCATATCACTCGTGTCCTTTAGGAAGCCACTGTAAGCTTCCATACCATGCTCTCCGATATCCAAGCCCTTCATTTCTTCCTCAGGCGATACCCGAATACCGAGAGTCGCTCTCAAAATTAGCCAGAAGACAGCGCTAAGAACAACGGTGAATAAGCCAATGACCCCCACCCCTAGAAGCTGAACCATAAACTGGCTGAAACCAGCAATTTCCTGATCGAAGATGCCCACAGCTAAAGTGCCCCAGATACCGCAAACCAGGTGAACCGAGAGGGCTCCAACCGGATCATCAATCTTGATACTGTCGAAGAAACCGACGGCGAAAACCACAATCACACCAGCAACCAACCCAATGATCACAGCGCCGAGATAAGAAACCCCAGCGCAGCCAGCGGTGATGCCCACCAGACCCGCCAAGATACCATTGATCACCATGGACAGATCTGGCTTACCATTGACCACCCAAGAGGTAATCGTAGCGGCGACTCCGCCTGCTGCAGCCGCCAGGTTAGTCGTCAATGCAATGTATGGAACGTTTATACTGGCAGCCAATTCAGAACCGGGATTGAAGCCGAACCAGCCGATCCACAGAATTAAACAACCCAGGGTGGAGATGCTCATGTTGTGGCCGGGAATGGCGCTAACCTGTCCATCCTGATATTTGCCAATCCGAGGTCCCAGAAAAGCGGCTCCCATCAGACCCGCCCAACCGCCAACGGAGTGGACCACCGTAGAACCAGCAAAGTCTGAAAAGCCGTTTGGGCCGACATTGCTCAACCAGCCGCCGCCCCAAACCCAATGGCCGGTAATGGGATAGGCGATGCCGGTGATCAAAAGGCTAAAAATCAAGAAGGAATTAAATTGAATCCGCTCAGCCACGCAACCAGATACAATGGTCGCCGCCGTTCCGGCAAATGCCGCCTGGAACAGGAAAAATACCGCTATGGTGAGCGTACTCTCATCCAGGCCATAGGTCGCAGCGTCCCCACTCAGAAAGAAGCCGCCAGCGCCAATGAAGTTAGAACCGCCGCCAAACATGAAGGAGAAACCAATCGCCCAGAAGGCGAGAGTGGCCAAAGCAAAGACGATCAGGTTCTTAGTAAGGATATTAACCGCATTCTTTTGCCGACAAAATCCAGTTTCTAGCATACCGAAGCCAGCATTCATGAAAATTACCAGCACGGCGGCGATCAGAACCCAGATATTATCCAAAATAGCTTTTACCCCCTCTGCGGTGAGGGGTTCATCCTGGGCGTGGGCGGCGACGCCCCAGCAAGCCACAATTGCGAGGGCCAGGGGAATACAAGCTAGCCATCCCCACGAAAATCTCCTGCCCAAAAAGTTTTCAAGGATCTCAGTAAATGGAGGGGCGTAAGCACGCCAACTCGACGACATTCGTCGCCTCTGGGACTTCGTTTTTTTGCGTAGCACTAGTCTAGACATCTTCAAAAGACGTTCCTTCAACACAGTTTTAAATAGCAGTCACGGCCTCATTCGAAAGAGATAACGGCTTGAACCAAGCAGGCTAAGCGACTCGCAAAAGTGTGAGGAGAACTCTAGTGGAACCCCCCAGCCAATAAATCCGAACTAAAGAGCCAGAAAAGATCCCAGGCGGTTGCCTTAAAGAATAGGCCCTGACGGATAGAAACAAAGGACTCCAAGATACCAGAGATACCAGCTTAGCCGGACATTATCCAGCAGATAACCTGATTGAGTAGGTCAAAAAGATTCCATCAATTCTAACCAAGGTAGTCTGTATCAGGAGATACATTTACCCCTAACCTAACCACTATCGTGGTTTGAATTATGACGGAGAATGGGGCAAAAATTAAGTGCTAAATAAAAAATAATTTTTGATTTTCAGGGTATCTACTGAACCTATTAGGCGGCTTCATGGGGTAAGCAACCTATTCCATCTCAGCTAGATAGGGTTGATATCCCACCGAATCCAGACGAGTTTGCTTCTTAGAGACTGACTCTGCCAGCGCCTGACGATATTGCACCACTTTCTCTAAGAGTTCAGGCTGATGACTGGCTAAAATTTGCACCGCCAGCAAACCTGCATTCTTAGCATTGCCGATCGCAACCGTTGCAACCGGAATTCCACCCGGCATTTGAACAATCGAGTAAAGTGAATCTAGCCCCTGCAGATAACGGCTTTTCACCGGCACGCCAATTACCGGCAGAGGAGTCAACGCCGCCACCATCCCTGGTAAATGAGCCGCGCCGCCAGCCCCTGCGATGATCACCTTGAGGCCTCTATGGCGGGCCTGCTTGGCGTATTCAACCATCCGCTCTGGCGTACGATGGGCAGAGACGATGGCCACTTCGTGGGGAACGTCAAATTCCTCACAAACTGCGATCGCATCCTTCATCGTCGGCAGATCTGAGTCACTGCCCATGATGATGCCGATTTGAGGAGTAGTCATGGTTTAAGTGATGAACGAAGAACGTAGAGCTTTGCTCTTCTCGTAGAGTAGAACGAAGAAGGAGTTGGATTTTGGATTTTAGATTTTGAATTTTAGATTTTAGATTTTGTGTCTGCGGTCTGCCTCCCCATCTTCCCTATCTCCCCCATCTCCCTCCAATGCCCCCAAACTTAACCATCATCAATGCTCAATTAATCGGCAAACCAGGTTTGCAGTATGTTTCAATTTGTAAAGGAAAGATTGATGCGATCGCGCCGATGGCGTCGGCCTTGCCAAAAAAACAGTCGTTTGAATCCCCCCAGCTGGATCTGAAGGGGGACTGGATCTCGCTCGGAGGCGTGGACCTACAAATTAATGGGGCTCTGGGGCTGGCGTTTCCGGATTTGAGACCGGGGGATGAGGAGAAGCTGGCGCAGATTTGTGGATTTCTTTGGGATTGCGGTATTGACGCCTTTCTACCGACTCTTGTCACCACCGCAGTTGCAAAGATTCGTCAAGTGCTAACTGTCCTCCAGAATTTCAGCGCCCAGTCAATCGAGAAGCCAATCGAAAAGCCAAGCGCCCGAATTTTTGGGGTTCATTTGGAGGGCCCATTCCTCAACTCCGAAAAACGAGGAGCCCATCCAGCAGAGTATTTGCTGCCATTGACATTAGAGCAAGTTAAACGGGTGTTGGGGAATGGGGCTGAGATGGTGAAAATCATTACCCTGGCGCCGGAGCTAGATATTAGCGGGGACGTGATCCCTTATCTCAAATCCTTAGGCATTACAGTAAGTCTGGGGCATTCCCAAGCAACTTCCGCTGAAGCGAAAGCAGCGTTCGAACAGGGGGCCTCAATGGTGACCCATGCGTTTAATGCGATGCCAGGGTTGCATCATCGGCAGCCGGGATTATTAGGGGCTGCGATCGCCCATCCTGAAGTTGACTGTGGGCTGATCGCCGATGGTCAACACGTATGCCCAACCATGCTAGATGTCTTCCTACGGGCCTGTCGGGGAGGACTGAAGCAGGCTGGATATGGTCCAGGCGTGTTTCTAGTCAGTGACGCCTTAGCTCCTCTAGGATTACCGGATGGGATCTATCCTTGGGATAGTCGCCAGATCGAAGTCAAGCAGGGTACAGCTCGCCTGCCGAATGGCGTCTTGACTGGAACCACTCGACCCTTGCTAGCAGGCGTTCAGAATTTGGTCAAATGGGGAATCTGTGATGTGGAGGAGGCGATCGCGCTGGCCACCGAAGCCCCCCGAAATGCGATCGGCCTTCCCGGACTATCTCCCGGGCAACCGGCCCACCTATTACGTTGGCGTCTTAATCCAGCCCTGAGAACGCTGACTTGGCAACGCTTGAATCTTAATAGCGAGTCAATAGGAATGATTGTCAACCCCTCTCTGACTCGTTATCCTTCAGGTAGAAACGATTAATGAAGAGACCTAAAATGGCAACCAATACCTCTTTAGAGGAACGGATTGCAGCAGTAGAAGCCGCGATCGTTG
>JAKSDM010000133.1 GCA_022360135.1 Pseudanabaenales cyanobacterium
CCAGTTGGGGACAGCTGTCCAGCGGTTATCGCCTAACACCACAGGTGTAAGCTCAACAGGTTGCAGTAAAGCCCACGCTTTACTGTCGTGCACACTGAGCTGTCTAGCTTCTGTAATCCAAACTTCGTGCCCCAGGGCCTGAGCCGCTTCCATCAGCGCCACACTGGTATCGTGGCCAGGATCCAACTTTTCGATGGGGTCAATAATAAACGCAAATTTCACAGAAAATACCCACTACGCTCCAGCTAGATTTTTACCACGGCTAGGATGAAACAATCTATGGCACAGTCACTATGGATAATCAATGGAAGTTCATTCAACTCCTGGGGGACACTGCTCAAGTAGATCAGCAAGACTACTACATCGACCAACTTCAGAAGATTATGAATATCCTGGCTACAATTTCTGCCTAAAGCAGGGCATAGGCTTTCTCCCCCATTACTTGATTCTGGACTTTAGACTAAATGCTTCCAGAAAGGCAGCTAGAGCCAAGCTCTAGCTGCCGAATGGTCAATGATGAACAAACCAAGCAATCATCATTGACTACTATGATCTTCGATAAACTTCAACAATTTCGCCAAGCTGTATATAATCGCCTCGGCAAGACCAAAGACGCAGTATTCGAGCTGATGGATGCGGTTCTGGTGAGCCCCAGCGTCAGCTCATTCGTCAGTTTGTCCCTCAGTCCGCTGTTTCGCCGTCAATGGCCGAGCGTCTATGCCGCTCTAGAAGATGGTCGACCGCTGCGCTCGAAACTGATGAGGCTCTACCTGGAGCAGATTCCCACTAGACCCGTCCGAAAATTTGGAGTCCTTACGCAGTCTTGATTTCAGGGAATCAGCACGTCCTCCGCATTCAACGAAGGAATGGGGGTTTGAACCTATTTTGTTGATTTAGAAACAATTTGTAGACCTTCCTAATTCCATGACTTTCCATTTTTTCTACAACTTAAATACTAGAATATCCAAGTGTGCCAAGGTTTAAGCGAACCAGACCACAGACAGTGAGTATTACTTCGCAGTAGCATTCTGATTTGAGTGGAAATCTTATCC
>JAKSDM010001014.1 GCA_022360135.1 Pseudanabaenales cyanobacterium
TAGGTCTGCCCCTCGCAGATTAGCCTGTTGCAAGTAAGTGTCTGATAGATCCGCATAGCGCAAATCACAATCCGGACATTGGCGAGTTTCGGTTAATTTTTGGATGTCGTTGGGCTTTGCTGCCAAAATGGACTCAGCAAAGACTATCCAACAGAGCACGGCCCCATGTTTCAACACTATTTTCATGTGGTTGATCTCCCATTACTAGGCAGTCGTCGAGTCTGGCTGAATCGCCAGCCGTTTAATCCCTGGCAAATGCTGGGAGTCAGTACGATCGCCCTGACCCTCTGGTTTTTATGGCCTGACGGCGCAGCCAATGCAAATCCCTCTGACATTACCGTTTCCTTATTCGAACATAACCAACAGATTGCCCAAGTCAACTTAGAGGACCTGGAAGACTTTGCCTATTGGCAACGTTTGTGTCGGCTGCAAACAGAGGCGCAGAAATATGCTGAGGCGCAACAGGCCTGTGAAAAGGCGATTGAAATTAGACCTGAGGATGCCAGCATTTGGGCCGAGCATAGTGGCATATTGCTGCGATTGGAACAGTATCCGGAAGCGATCGCCTCTGCCGATTTGTCCCTCACCTATAACCAGAATAATTCCCTGGCCTTTACCTATCAATGCATTGCTTTTTACGCTTTGCAAGATGACGAAGCCGGGCTGGACAAATGTAACGAAGCATTAAGGGTAAATGGCGATTGGGGCAATGAATCCCCCGCCCTTGCTTGGCGCTATCGAGGCCGAATTTTAGCCCGGCAGGGCCAATCCGAGCTGGCTCTAGCGGCCTATGAGCGAACTTTACTCCTGCAACCGGAAGATTCTCTAACCCTGACCTATCAATGTCAGGCGCTGCTGGCTCTAAACCGCTATCAAGCGGCGATCGCATCGTGTCAGGCAGCCCTAGCGGTCAATCGTCAATGGCAGTCGGAAACACCGGGATTGGCCTGGTTTTATCAGGGCTTAGCCTATAGCGCTTTGGAGCAATACAAAGCGGCGATCGACGCCTACGATCAATCGATTGCGATCGCACCCAACCAGGCCGACACCTGGACCCAACAAGGATGGGTTTTAGAGCAATGGGATCGTCCTGTTGAAGCCCTCAAATCCTACACCCGGGCAGTTGAGTTAGCTCCAGAATCCTCACCAGCGCTGGTGGGGCAATGCACAGTTCTCAATCAGTTGCAGCGATATCAGGAAGCCTTGGCGGCTTGTCAACAAGCGATTCAGGCTGACCGGAATTGGCGGCCCCTCGGTCCGGCCCAGGCCTGGAGCGAACAGGCCCAAGCCCTGGCGGGCTTAGGTCTGTTTGAGGAAGCATTGGCCGCCAGTAACCGAGCGGTCGGCATGCGTCCCGATTATGCAAGAGCTTGGCGTAATCGCAGTGTGGTCTTATGGTATCTCGGGGTTCAGCAAGAAACCCCTGAGCAGGCCCTGCAGCAATTTGAAGCAGCCGCGAGTTCCGCCCGGCGATCAATCGAATTGGCCCCCAATGTGGCTAGAACCCAGGCCAACTTGGGCCGCATTTTGAGAAGCCAAGGACGACTGTTCTCAGACGTTGGAGACGCCGAACAAGCCTTTAGCGCCTATCAAAGTGCGCTTAAAGCCTATGAAGAAGCAATCCGGTTAGATGGTGAAGACGCAGGTATTTGGTCTAATTACAGTGTTGTGTTGTGGTGGTTGGGTCGGTATGATGCGGCCTTAGGGGCAACCGATCAGGCCATTCGGATTGATCAAACCTGGGCTCAAGCCTGGCAAAATCGAGGCGCCGTTTTAGTCGCCCTCGGTCGGTATGATGCGGCTAAAGCCAGCTATGAGCAAGGGATCCTGCTAGACGATCAAAATGCGGTTGCTTGGGCCAGCCTGGGAATTCTTCAACTGCGATTGGAGCAAGTAGAAGCGGGCCGGGCTTCCTTGGCGAGAGCGTTGCTGCTCGACCCAGAGGAACCCTTGGCGCAGCAAGCATTAGACCAGCTTTCTCAAGCCCTGCCTGAATACTCAACTTTAGACTAAATACTGCCAGAACGCTACAAGTTAGGGGGCGTCATGCGGCGACTCTAATCTATTAACGCTATAGCAATTCTCGCTTGTGTTGAATACATCTCAGTGAAGGCAGGGTATAGGGTGCAGGGTATAGAGTGTAGTCAATGCAAATGAGAACCGCTCTATCTTTCTCTATCTTTAAAGAGGAGCTAAGCCAACTTCTCTCAGTAACTGTTGTCCTTCAACGGTGCGCAGCAATTCGGCAAACTTGCGCCCGACTGGGATACGACTATTGTCTTGAGGAAACACAACGATCATTTCATAGGCTAAGGGATATTCTCCGGTTTGCAGCACCTCAACGTTAGGAAAGTAGACCCCTTTGCGATCGCACAAGTCAATTGCTGGCGTAATCGCTTTACCGTTGCTGAGTACTAGCGGCTGTACCGCCTGACCATTCTCGCCCTTTAGAGCCAGAGGATAGACTGAACATTGACCAAACACTTGGCTTAACGGCGCAAAACCAATACCGCCAAGTTGCTGGGTTTCAAAATCCTGCAAGATGGCCCTCAGCATTGGAAACGTCTCTTGCCTGCTGATCTCAGGAAACCGATCCAGACTCAGGGAATTGAGCACTCGGTGTTCAAAAATGCGGACAGCTTCAATATTTTCCGGAGCATAGCGTTTGATCGACAACCTGATGCGACGGCTGACATCGCGCCAGGTTTTGGCCCTGCCGACATAGAGCGCCTCCAATTCCTCCAGACTAAGTTCGCCGTGCAGGGCTTGGGGCAGACCTCGTCTTCGTTCGATGTAACTAAACGCCACAAAAACGGCAACGCCATCGTAGGCGATCGTCTCTGCTCCCAAATCAGCCGGTAGTTCGAGGTTGGAAAACCTTGGCAGTATGGCGAATTCCACCTCCCCAGCCTGTACCGCCAAGAGAGCTGCTTCCACCGAGGCCGACGGTACATAGGTAAGGGTCAATTGCGGCTGAGCCGCTTGAATTGCTGAATTGAGTGTTTGCCCACGCTGGCCTAGATTTTGCCGCACCAGGACATAGTTCCACGTCCCTTGGGCCACGCCTGTGTAAACATAGTCTCCTGGTGGAACTGCTCCCACCTCTTTGAAGCAACAAACTTGGGCGACCTTGCTGGCGGCAGCCTGTCCCCGAGACAACATCTTCCAGAGCGCCCCAGCCAGCAACGCCAACACTGCAGCGATTAACAGGGCGATCAGCCATCGGGGCGGCCGTGGCGTGGTTTCTACGTCTGCCTCAAGGGTTGGCTTTTCAAGCTCAGATTGGGCTAAGGTCGGCAGTCTTAAGAGTTCTTGCCAAGCAATCTCGGCGTTTTCAAAGGCATTAGGCGTTAATAACTGTTCAATGAAAGCCGTCAGGTAGGGAGCCGTTGGGGATATCTCTAGGTCTGTCAGCGCTATCCCCTCTGGAATCGTTTCTCGCCCTGTCAACAGGGCGTATCCAATCTCCCCCAGCGCCCGCAAATCTTGACTGACCGTGTCAGGGGCCACGGACACCAAATAAAGTTCCGCTGTCGGCGGCTCAAAGATTCTTTCCCAAAGCGCTAGATCGGTGAGATACACAAACCAATGATTGGGGGCGTATTCGACCCACAGGAGGCTATCCAGGGTCAGGGCGCCGTGGACAAGTCCCATTTGTCGTTGGCCTGAGGGCAGCACCATCACCTGCTGATGCAAGTGCAGCAACGTTTGCAGCACTTGCTCTAACACTTGCCGAACAACGTCTGCAGGGAAGGGACCCTGGGCTTTCAGCCATTGTCTTAGGGTGGGAGAGGCATCCCGCTCGTCGGTAATTAGATAACAGCGCTCTACGGAATGGGTATCTGCGATCGCATCTAAGGGCTGGATCACTCGCAAATCTTGGCTCCGGCCATCCGTGCGCGTCAGGCCGGCTAACTGCACAAACTTTTGCTGGCGCTGTCGAGCTTCCCTAGCATTAAAAATTCGCCCGGGTAACAAGAACTCCTTCAAAATGACTGGCTGCTTAGCTCCTAATTTTAGGGCCGCGAACAAGTTTCCCCGCCCCCGTTGACCCAGCCAACGCTCTACCTGATAAAGACCTTGCCGTCCCCGTACCTGGGCGTCGAGCAGATGAGCTGCGATCGCTTCAGCATCTGGCTCTTCAACCGGAGGCTGCTCAACCAGGGGAGCCGGTTGTGGGGGAAATAACTCTGGCTTTAAATCTGCTAAAAGATTCTTCAGCCAACTGTAGCGTGATAGGAAGTTAAACCTAGCCAGCCGAATATGGATAGGACGACGTCTCAGATAGGTTTTGAGAAGAATCTTAGGAATATTTTTCATGGCCGAGTCAAGGGATCAGATTTCTGATTGAGTCTTGTATGATTCAAACGATGAACTATGTGGCAGGTAACCGGATTATGGCGAAAGAAGCCGTTGCTCAGCTGTTTCGTGCAGCGCAAGTTGATACTAGGTTACGAGAAAAATTGAGTGAAGCGCCGGATATCCAGACTTTCGTAGAACTTGCTAAAACCTATGGCTATGACTTCACTATGGAGGAATGGCGGGAAATGACCCAATTTTCTGTAGATGAACTGGACGGTGAACTGTCAGAGATTCCAGGGCTATAGGCGCTAATCAAGCTAATCAAAACGGGGTGGGGCGTCCCGAGGGGCAATGCGCTCTTGATCGACTGCGTCTCCTCCTTCTAGAGCCCTGGAATCGCTTGCCGCATCGCCACTTTCTGCCGCCGCTGCCGCCGCCGCTGCCGCCGCCGCTGCCGCCGCTGGATCCTGAGGATGCGGGTCAAACGTCTCAATTTGGACCGACTGAATCGCCGTTTCCCCCGCCGGGTTAGTTGCTTTCAGGGTAATCAGCATACTGCCTGCAGGATTTAAGGGTAAAACAGTTGCACTGACGAGGGGCACTGGTCCCGGGACAGGCAAGAGTTCAGCCGTTGTCGCGGCTCCCCCCACAATTTCCCAAGCGAGGGTAATCACTGGGGGCGGTCCTCCCCGCCTCACGGGAATGAGATATTTGGGCAGAGCGGGTTCGCCATTCATTTGCAATTGGGCGATCACCGGCAAGATCGGCCGGATGGTCACCCATTCCGTTTCGACCACGGCTGGCTCGACCTCTGGATTGGGATGATTCTTAGCCACAGCGGTCAGCCCAAATTTATAGGCGCCCACTTGAAAAATCTGGGTAGGCGCATCTCGGCAAATCAACACTTGCGCTTCGAGTTGGCAAACATCTTCTAGCGCTTCAGGCAGAACAATGTCTCCCATCGGGGTCTGTTCTATCTGGAACCAACTTTCCCCTAATAGCTTGTCATCTTCGGTGCGCGCCACCAGCTTTAAGGCCGCCAACTCACTCGGATTGACAACCGTCCAGTTGAGGCGAATGCCATTCTCGTCAATCAGGTTGCTAGAGGTTGTCTCGGATCCCTCAGTCCCCTGGGCGGCAACAACCGATGGTCCCGCTTCCTGATAGAACAGACGACTTGAGGAAAAATCTGTGACCACAGGTAACAGGACCGGTTTAGGCTCAATCACCACCCGACTGGATTGCGCCATAATCAATTGTTTTGGCTGTCGTCCCCGGGGCGCTACTGTGAGTTCAAAGGTATAGGCGCCGGGTTTACTGGCGTTGGTGCGAACGTTTGTACAGGTTAACCGCCATGCCTGTTGGGTGCAGAAAGGGAGCAGCGCTTGAGGCAGTTTTCCCCGTTCAAAAGTATAGGTGAGGGGTGAACTGAGGATTTCCCCCTCAGGACTCAAGCCGATTAGGGTTAACTTTTCCACTCGGTGCGCCTTGTTAATGTCCCAACTGACCCGAGCAAACTCCCTGTTGGCCTCAGCGTAACGACTGTCTTCA
>JAKSDM010000015.1 GCA_022360135.1 Pseudanabaenales cyanobacterium
ACCGTCAAGAATGGCTTAATCATTGGGATCGGCTATATGCTGTCTCCCCTATCGTGGTGGAATGACCTGTTTTTCAACTTACCAATCGCCTATGGATTTGGATACCTTGCCAGCTGGATTGCCCCGGATTGGTTCTTGCCGTTCACGATTTTGGGGTACTGGATTTCCAATGTACTCGGCATCATTATGATGCAGATAGGTATGACAGATATTTTCTGGTCAAACCGAGAGAAGAATCTGAGGCAGGATCTATTAGTTGGGCTGGGCAGTTCGACTGCTTATACAGCTCTAATCGTAGGCTTGTATTATTTCCATATCTTGGAAACACCAACGTTACTAACGATGAATTGAGAGAAGATAAGGAGATGATTAATTAACTATAGCCAATGAACAGTGAATTGATCATTGAGAATTGTTTAATGATTTGCTCGATATCCCACCCCCTTAATCCCCACCCCTAGATCACAGCGATGGCCAATCAAACCCTAGGACTTGACGACCGACTTTACCACTATCTCCATTCGATTTCTCTGCGAGAGCCAGCGGTCTTAACCCAGCTGCGGCGGGAAACGGCGCAGCATCCCATGGGTAGGATGCAGATTGCACCGGAGCAGGGACAGTTTATGGCGCTGTTAATTCAGTTGATGGGGGCCAGGAGAGCACTAGAGGTGGGGGTGTTCACCGGCTATAGCACCTTGGCGGTGGCGCTAGCGCTACCGCCAGACGGCAAGATAGTCGCTTGTGATGTCAGTGAAGACTATACGGCGATCGCCCGCCGTTACTGGCGGCAGGCAGGCGTTGCAGATCAGATTGACCTCCGGATCGCCCCTGCCCTAGAAACCTTAGATCGCTTATTGGCGACGGGAGAAGCGGGTACATTCGACTTTGCCTTCATCGACGCCGACAAAAGTAACTACGATGGCTACTATGAGCGAGCTTTGCAGCTAGTGCGGCTGGGTGGACTGATCGCGATTGACAATGTGCTGTGGTCAGGACAAGTGGCAGACCCTGACGTTAAGGACAAACGCACCCATGTTATTCGCGCCTTAAATCAAAAGCTACATCGCGATCCGCGAATCACCCTCAGCTTAGTTCCCATTGCCGATGGGCTCACCCTAGCGCTGAAGCGAGAAGCGGGTTAGCTGAGCCGACTCCTCACTCAGATCGGTTTTGCGGGTAAGCCCGTTCAAACTGCTTCCGCCGTTCTTCCTGGCGAGTTCGTTTTTGGGGCGTCAGACGATTGAAACAGTGAGGACAGGAAATACCCGCTTCATATTGAGGCAATGCTTTGTCAGCCTCAGAAATGGGCTGTCCACAACTGCGGCAAAGATCGTAAGTTCCGGGCTCCAAGCGATGACGAACGGCCACCCGCTGATCAAAGACAAAGCATTCTCCTTGCCAGAGGCTTTCTGCTTCAGGTACATCTTCTAAATATTTAAGGATACCGCCCTTGAGATGATAGACTGCTTCGAAACCCTGATTCAGCATAAAAGAAGAGGCTTTTTCGCAGCGAATGCCCCCGGTGCAAAATAAGGCCACCTGCTTCTGCTTTGATGGATCTAGAGAGGTTCGAACATAGTCTGGAAACTGTCGGAAGGACTGGATGTTGGGATTCTGAGCAGCTTGAAATGTGCCAATATGGACTTCATACTGGTTGCGGGCGTCAATAACGACCACCTCTGGGTCTGAAATGATTCTATTCCAATCCGCAGGACTGACATAGACGCCCACTTGCACGTTGGGATCAACTTCCGGTAGACCCATCGTCACAATTTCTTTTTTTAATCGGACCTTCATCCGCTCAAAGGGAGGATGCTTGGCCATGGATTCTTTAGGTTCCAGGTCAGCTAGGCGAGGATCTTGCTTGAGCCAAGCCAGAACCGAGTCAATTCCTGATCGAGTGCCTGCAATCGTGCCATTGACGCCTTCCTGAGCCAGCAACAAGGTTCCTTTGACTCCCTCAGATTCGCAGTGAGCCAACAATCGGGCCTGCATCTCAGCGCAGTCCGGAAGTCTTACAAATTTATAGAGCGTAGCCACAATCCAAGTCATTTTCAGGCGCTTCTCACTTATGTGAAATATATTTCGGTGAAGGCAGGGGGTAGGGGCGGGGTGCAGGGTATAGGGTGTAGTTTATGCAAAACAGGCGCAGTAGATAGCAGATAGGGTAGGACAGCCCCCTAACATTGTTAAGCCGCCCATCTTCTTATCTACCTTATGCCATCTATCCTCTAACCATTCAAAACTCAAAACTTTCACGCTATCCGACTTGGCTGCGCCGAACGGGATGCTGCTACCGCACCTATACCCCACACCCTACACCCTACACCCCTTTCCCCTTTTCCCTTTCCCCTTTTCCCTAAGCCTAAAGTCGATACTGACGATATACATCGCTAGCGGCTCTATGGAGTAAGGAATGTCGATAAATCAGCGCTTCCATATCCTCAGCATAGCCGCCGCCAATCACACAAGCTACCGGATATCGGGCCGCGATGCAGGTGCTGAGGACCTGCATTTCTCGACGGAATAGGCCGGTGTCCGTGAGGGCGAGTTTGCCTAAGCGATCGCCTAAGTGGGGATCTACCCCTGCATCGTACAGCACCAAATCCGGCTGGAACTGGCTAAGCAGATCAGGT
>JAKSDM010000135.1 GCA_022360135.1 Pseudanabaenales cyanobacterium
GAGTGGGTCGCTAATTGATGGGATTGTGTTCCAATGAGCTTGCCATCAGGTGCTTGAGTTCATTCAACTGTTCTTGTAACTGTTCCAGTGTGATTGATTGAGGTAAGACATATGGATATTCGTAAAATTTAGCTAATATAGCTGTCACAACCTTAGTCCTACTCTGACCCGTTGCTGTTGCCTCAGCTTCAATCGCTTCAGCTAGTTCAACGGGAAGCCGAAATGAAATCGTCTTAGTCGTCATTAAAGTGATATCGCTATGGGTGTTACATAAATCGATGCGAAGATTGAGAATAGAACACTTGCAAAAGGCTCTAATTCAATCCAATAGCCATGCATCTCAAAAACATAAGTACATATTATACAAATAAAGAATTCGGATATAGTGCGGCAGAATACAAATTTTGCATCAAATCTAGTTAAAAGTGCATCAATTTCAATGGGTAGGCGCCCAATAACTGGTGAGAAAAGCAAAATCGATGCTATCTGATGTGGAACTTTGCCAAACCGCCAGAGAGCGTCATTGACATTGTCTCTAACCTAGTTGTTGATTGAGTGCGCCTCACAGAATACCTCTGCAAACAAGATCGCCCTCGCCCACATTCGGATTAGTCGCCAAATAATCTCGCAGACGATCGCATCCCTGCTCCAAAAACTGATCCAGCATTTCCGAGCGTCGGGAATCGCCTAACCAGGCGTCGGGAATCGCCAGACCCATCTGATCGCTATGGATAATCACATCGCTGATGGCGGCCGTCTCACGGAACAAGGTTTTCACCAGTGCGCCATCATTCGGATTCCAGAGCTTGGTGGTGCGATCAGCGCTATCGGAAATCAGGGTTCTGCCGTCGGCGCTGAACCGAATGCGGGTCACCCCAGCTTGATGGCCCGTCAGCGTTTGCAGGAGTGCGCCATCCTTGACCTGCCAGAGTTTGATGGTGTGGTCCCAACTGGCGGAAGCCAGGGTTTCGCCGTCTGGGCTGAAGGCTAAGGCGGCGATCGCCAACTCATGGGATGCCAGCGTCTGTTGCGCTGCGCCATCCGATCGCCAGAGTTTAATCGTGTTGTCATGGCTGCCGGAGGCCAAAATTTCGCCATCGGCGCTGAACGCCACGCTGGTTGCTCCATCCTCATGCCCCGTGAGGGTTTTCAGCAGAGAGCCGTCGTCTGTATTCCAGAGACGCACGGTTTTGTCATCACTGCCCGAGGCCAAGATGGGGGCATTTGGGCTAAAACTCAGGCTAGTCACCCGGTCTTCATGGCCGGTTAGGATCTGGAGCAAGGTTTGATTGTGAGGATTCCAAAGGCGAATTGTGCGGTCTTCACCGCCAGAGGCCAGCCGTTGTCCATTGGCGCTAAACCTAACCGCCAAAACAACCGAGTCATGACCCTGCAGTTCTTGCCAAAGACCGCCTGAGGCAGCGGCAGATTTGACGTAAACGCCGCCCTCCCAGCCGCCAATGGCAGACAGTTGACCGTCGGGACTTAGGTCCCGACTGGAGAACCCCATCCCCAAGTTTGGATCATCCACCACCTGGGTGTTCCACAGTCTGACAGTATTATCGGCAGCGGCGGAAATCAGTTGAATCGTCCATATTCGGTAGGTGGTTGAATCCTCTGGCGAATAGAGCCCGGTACTCTCTAATTGACTCCCTGGCTTAAAGTGGGCGCTCAATACTTCTGAACTATGGCCCCTTAAGGTTTTCAGCAAGTCCCCATTGGCCGCTCGCCAAATTTTGAGGGTGCGGTCCGCCCCGGTAGAAACCAAGAGATTTCCCTTAGGACTCCAGTCCACATCGTTGACCTGCTCTTGATGCCCCTCCAGAATTTGGCTTTTCCCCTCTGTCAAATTCCAAATCCGCACTGTTTGATCGCCACTGGCGGAGGCCAGCCACGCCCCATCCGGCGCAAACGCCACGCGGGTGACTCGGCCCGCATGGCCGGTCAGGGTTTGTGAGAGATTACCCGTCGTCACCTGCCAAAGCTTGATCGTGTTGTCTTCACTACCCGAGGCCAAGAACTGTCCATCGGAGCTGAAATGAACGCTATTCACCCAACCCTGGTGACCTTCTAAGGTGTTGAGGAGGGTCCCATCGCTGACCTGCCAGAGCTTGATGGTTTGGTCCCGACTGCCGGTGGCCAGTAAGCGGCCATCGGGGCTAAAGGCGACACTGGTCACCCAGTCATCATGCGCCAATACCGTCCGCTGTAAGGTTCCCTGTAAGAGACGCCAGAGGTAAACGTCGCCATTGGCGCTGGCAGCCGCCAAGATCTGGCCATCGGGGCTAAAGGCCGCATCGATCATGCGATCGCCCGGTCCCTCCAACACCTGTAGCAGTTCTCCATCCGCTCGCCAAATCCGAATCGCACCGTCATCACTCGCCGATGCAATCCGCTGACCATCCGCACCATAGCGGGCGCAGTTAACCCATTGGCTGTGACCCTCCAGGCGATTATGCTCCTGCGTGCGCTTTACCGCCTGTTGCAACGTCCCCAGAGTTTGACTCCAAATATTGGCCCGCTGCTGAGCGCCTACGCCAAATCTAGACAGGCTTCGTAGTTGCTGTGCTGCTTTAACACTGGTGATCAGAGATTCAAGAGACTGATAGGCCAGGAGTTGGCTTTCCGACAGCGCATTGAGGGCGGCAATCTGACTGATGAATGCCTGCTGACGCTGGCGATAGGCGAGTGCGCCAAAACTGGCGGCAGTAACGCCCAATGCACTAATCAGGGCGAGCGCAACCTGCGCCCGTCTTAACCGCCGCTGACTGGTCTGCTGTTCTCGAATCCGCGCTTCTAAACCCGCCTCGACAAACCGCTGCACATCTTGAGGCAGCTCATCCGTGTACTTGATGTAAAGCTCCTCAGCCGCATCCAGCCGCACCCCTTGCAGCAGATATTCCGACCGCTCACCATGCTGTTTCCACTGCAACGCCGCCTGTTCAATTTGCCGCTGCGATCGCAACCGCGCCCGATTTTCCTCCAACCACCATCGCAATGTAGACCAATGGCGAATCAAAATCTCATGCGCCACCTCAATCGTCACATCTTGTTTGACGCCCTGAAGTAGATCTTCAGAGTCTTCGGCTGGGATTGGAGAAAGGTTGGCGTCTTGAGGCTTCAGACTTGAGCCATCTCCACTGCCTTCTAGCTCCTGTCCTCTGTCTTCTGTTTCCTGTCTTCTGTCTTCCTCTTTCCCC
>JAKSDM010000801.1 GCA_022360135.1 Pseudanabaenales cyanobacterium
CGCCGTAGCCCCCCAATGATGTGTTCAACATCTAGCAGGGTTTCGTGGTTCTCAGTGGCAAAGCCAATCGGCATGAAAATAACCGCCGTCGCTCCCAAGGCGATTAGGTTCTGAGCAGCCAGAGCGGCATTGGGCTGGGTCCACTCAATGAGCGGGGTGTCATGATTTAGCCAACCCACAGAGATGAGCGAATAGCGATGAATTAACTTTTCGCGCACCTGCTCATATAGCGCCTGGCTCTCATCGATCCCTGAGGTGAATCCTTTGGCCTTATGGGGACAGCCATGGTTCATGAGGACAATGGCTATCTGGGAAGGTAAGTGAGCCGTTGCTAAATCCTGCACGATTTTTGCTTCCACCAAGCGAACCAGCAAATCGATATAAGCAGGCTCATTGTAGAAGGAGGGGATGTAACGGGTTCCCTTGAGCCAGTGTTCCTTCCCATCGGCTAGTTTGGTTAGAGCGTTATTGACTTGTTCCACGGCAATGCCGCTGGTGAAGATAGAGTCTACGACAAGCAGCGGATAAATCAAGATTTTGTCGAAACCTTGAGATTTGATTTCTGCTAAAACCTGCTCAGGCAAGAACGGAGCACAGAAGTTAAAGGCCTTAAAAACCTTAACCCGATCGCCCCACTTGGCCTGCAGATTATGCTCGATGCCAGCCCGTTGCTGCTCAAAGATAGCGTTATGGGGAGAAATAAAATTACCATGCTGATGACTCCACTCATGCAGGTCAAAAACCGCCAGCAAACGAGCCAAGGCTGGATAGATCCAACTGGGAACCGGAGCGAACTTAGCGGTTAGGAGATTTAACGCCTGCTCATTATAGTTTGCAAAGTCTTCATAACTTTCAACTTCACCATAACCCATGAGGAGAACAGCAACTCGATCTGGACGGTTAGGGCGATTTTTAGCTAATTGGTCTAACTTTTCAGGAGTGGCGACCATGGTTTTGTTAGCCTCTAATTATCGTCTATAGACTAACATCCCCCCCAGGGGGATAAAGTTAAGGAATCCTAGGATTTTGAATGGATAGCTTCATTTGAATTGCCTATACCCCAGACCCCGCCTTGCTGAGATGGGGGCCATCCAAGTGAGAATTGCTATTGGTTAATCCCAGAGCCTTCGCCGCTCAGGTCCGTTGAGTCGTCGATGGGTATCCCGCAGGAGTACTGGGATATCAAGTTGTTCTGGACAGCGGGGAAGGCAGTCGCCGCAATCGGTGCAACGGTTTCCCTTGCTGCCTGGAAACCAATGACCGGCGTTTTCAAACATGCGGTAGCGATATTGGCCAAACTCAGTCATGCCATAAGCCACCGCTAAATTTCGTAACCGCAGCACCTCTGGAATATGAATTTCCTCTGGGCAGGGTAGGCAAGCATAACACTGGCGACAGTGATCGACCCCCAATACCTTGGCTTGATAGGTTTGCAGCTGTTCTAAAATGCGCTTTTCCAAATCGGTGAGCGACGGATCTTGATCCACCGCCTCAAGCGGCCAATCTAACTCCTGGGGGTTAGCTGGGCCAACGCTGAGAGTCGTGATCCGCCGATCATCCAACAGGAATCGGCTGTTCAACACCAGGGGCGAAAACGGCTTACATAAATCTACCAAATTGGGTGGGGGGGTATAGAGCATCCCCCCCTTATCCGCCGGAGAGATGATAAAAACTCCCATATCCTTTTGGTGAGCCAGATCAATCGCTGGGCGATTACGCTGGAAGAAATAGGTATAGTGCAGGTTGACAAACTCAAACAATTCCGTAGCGATCGCCCGTTGAATCAACTCCAGCGGCCCATGGGTCGAAAACCCCAGATGACGAATTTTCCCAGCTGAGATCGCCTGCTGAACGGCTGGCATAAAGCCCTGAGGCGATTCCAGCCAGGCTAGATGTTCCCAAGTGTTAATCCCATGAATTGCTAGACAGTCCACATAGTCCAGTTGAAGGTGCTCTAAAGACGCTTCAAGCTGCTGCTTCATCACATCCGCATCTGGAGTCGGCGGAATTTTTGTCGTGATATAGATCTGCGATCGCGCGACCCCTACCCCACCCTGAAGCGCTTTTCCCAAATAGCGCTCACTATTCCCATACCCCCTAGCCGTTTCGAGGTGATTAACCCCTAGGGCCACAGCCCGTCGAATCGTTTCTCCCGCCACCTCTGCCGACGTCACACATCGCATCGTTCCCAGGGAAAAAACCGATAAATTCAGATTCGTCTTACCAAAACGACGGTAGCGCATAAAGGAGGGACTCGCTGCTGGGCGTCAGATTAGGTTACAGATTACGGGCTACGGGTTATAGGTTAGGTTACAGATTACAGGTTACAGGTTACGGGTTGTAGGCTAGTTTACAGGTTATAGGTTTAGCGTCTTTCCCGATTCCCTATCCCCTACACCCGATACCCCCATTCCCTTAAGAATCATTACTCATCGAACGACCGCGTTCAGCAAAATCGGAGGGGTTAAGTTTGGCGATGAAATCATGAAAGGCCTTTTGTTCGGCTTCGTCGGCATCTCGGTCGACCGGAATTGAGGCATCGGCGATCACCTCTTCCATCACCCAAATTGGCGCATTGGTGCGGAGGGCGATTGCAATCGCGTCACTGGGGCGAGCATCAATTTCTTTTTTGGTCTCCCCTTGAGTTACCGTTAAAACGGCATAGAAAGTATTGTCTCGCAAAGAATGAATCACAACCCGTTCCAGCGTCATTTCCCACTCATCCAAAATATTCATCATTAAATCGTGAGTGAGCGGTCGGGGGGGGACTTGATTTTCCAAAGCACTGATGATTGATTTAGCCTGATCAGGCGCAATAAAGATGGGCAAGGCGCGTCGTTCTCCTGCATCTCTGAGTAACACTATTGGACTGCGGGAAACTGCATCAAGGGCAATTCCGGCGACTTTCATCTCAATCATTGGCTTAGCCTCTAGGATCCACTCGTCAGGTACGCGTCGGAGTTACTCAATAAACAGGGATAGGTATCAATATTAAGTCTTATGTTATAAAACCAGGCAAGGTCAAAAAACCTGGCGCCTTAAGAAACCAGTTTTAGACTATCCGCTTGCGACAGAACAATCACTAACCAGTAAAATATTCACTCTCTCTGTACTATTAAGCTAAGGGGCAAAATGGACTTATGTCAGGGGTAAGGCAAAAAACTTCATCGACTTAAAGTATGCCCCCATCTTGCCTTAGTTTGGCAGCTTTGACTCTGAGAATTTGATTAAGTAATCGAGAATTCTTCTGCAAGACTGTGTTTACAGGGTTAATACAAAATTTAGGAAATCTTCATACACTCAGCCAGGATAAGCTAAGAATTTCTTGTGTTGGAGGAAACAGCGATCGCATCCTCCATGATTTAGAGCTGGGGGATAGTGTCGCTGTAGATGGCGTCTGTCTGACAGTGGAAAACATCCTTAATCAGGGCTTCATTGCCTCTGCCTCGCCTGAAACCCTACGTCGCTCCACCCTAAGTCAGCTGAAGCAGGGCGCTGTCGTTAATCTGGAAGTCTCACTCAGGGTTGGCGGCAAAATTGGCGGGCACTTCGTCACTGGCCACGTAGACGGGCTGGGTTGTTTTCAGGAGTCTGTACAAATTGCCAATTCCTGGGAAATGCGCTTTACAGTTCCTGATCGAAACGTATCTCGCTATATCGTCCCTAAGGGCAGCATTGGGATAAACGGGGTAAGTTTGACCGTAGCCGACTGCAACCTGACCGGAGATTGGTTCAAAGTGGCGGTGATTCCGGTAACCTACGCCGAAACTAATCTGAGTCAGCTTAAACCAGGCCAATGGATCAACTTGGAAGGGGATGTTCTGGGTAAATATGTTGAAAAATTCCTCCGCCTGAGTCCTCATTCCCTCAATGGCCCAGTTAATGAACTGGAAGAAATGCTTACCGAAGGTAAGCGCGATATTACGCCTGGCTTTTTGACTGAGCATGGTTACGGTTAAGGGGGAGAGAGGTAAGCGCTTGAATACAAAAAGACTTCCGTACATTGTACGGAAGTCTTTGAAGCGATCTTAGAATACGAAATCTTACAAGAGAAGATTACTTAGTCAAGATCAGGCATCGACAACACTGGTTCAGTCTGACGATTTAGACCCTTCTCAAAGCCAGCCTCAGCCGCACGAGCGCGCCCCGCATGCCATAGGTGGCCCACTAGGAAGAAGAACGCCAGCACAAAGTGAGAGGTTGCCAGCCAAGCCCGAGGATTCACATAGTTCACGGAGTTAGGCTCCGTAATAACGCCGCCCACCGAATTGAGAGAACCGTTGGGTGCATGCGTCATATACTCAGCTGCACGACGAATTTGCCAAGGCTGAACGTCGTTCCTCAACTTGTCCAGGTCAAGCCCATTAGGCCCCCGCAGAGGCTCCAACCAAGGGCCTTGGAAATCCCAAAAGCGCATGGTCTCACCACCGAAGATGATTTCACCTGAAGGTGAGCGCATCAGGTATTTACCTAAGCCAGTTGGACCTTGAGTGGCGCCAATATTAACCCCTAAGCGCTGGTCACGAGTCAGGAAGACAAAGGACTGAGCTTGGGAGGCTTCAGCATTGGTTGGCCCATAAAATTCACTGGGATAAACTGTGTTATTGAACCAAACCATACAAGAGGCGATAAAGCCAAAGATAGACAGGGCGCCAAGGCTATAAGAGAGATAAGCTTCTCCGGACCAGACTAGAGCCCGGCGAGCCCAAGCATAGGGTTTGGTGAAAATATGCCAGATGCCGCCAGCAATGCAGATTAGGCCAACCCAAACATGTCCGCCGACAATGTCTTCCAAGTTGTTGACGCTAACAATCCAACCTTCGCCGCCAAAGGGAGATTTCACCAGATAGCCAAAGATAGCAGCTGGACTCAAAGTCGGATTAGTCACCAAGCGAACAGCACCACCACCGGGAGCCCAGGTATCATAGAGGCCGCCAAAATACATCGCCTTAGCAACCAGCAGGAAAGCGCCCAATCCCAATAAGATCAAGTGGTAGCCAATGATACCAGTCATCTGGTCCTTATCTTTCCAGTCCTGGCGATAGAACTCAAACCCCTCAAGGGTTTCAGGACCGCGCAAGGCATGATAGACGCCGCCAAGACCAAGGACAGCTGAGGCAATCAAGTGAATAACTCCAACTGCAAAATAAGGGGCGGTGTCAACAATTTCCCCTCCAGCCCCGACGCCCCAACCTAAGGTAGCCAGGTGCGGCAGCAGAATACAACCCTGCTCATATAGGGGCTTATCGGGCACATAATGCGCCACCTCAAATACGGTCATCGCGCCTGCCCAGAACACAATCAAGCCAGCATGAGCAACGTGAGCGCCCAGTAGCTTACCTGACAGATTAATTAGACGGGCGTTACCAGCCCACCAGGCATAACCTGTGGAGTCTTGGTCGCGACCAGCGACGCCAGCAATATTAGAGAGCGTTACCACGGGGCAGTACCTCCTCAGGGAACACAAACTTCTCATGGGGTTGGTCTTGCGGGGCCATCCAGGCCCGCAACCCCTCATTCAACAAAATGTTCTTCGTATAGAACGTCTCAAACTCGGGGTCCTCCGCCGCTCGGGTCTCTTGGCTGACGAAGTCATAGGCCCGCAGGTTCAAAGCTAACCCGACAATGCCC
>JAKSDM010001431.1 GCA_022360135.1 Pseudanabaenales cyanobacterium
AGCGATGTTCATGGCGATGTCTCTGGGAGCAAGTCCTTGGGGATGGGTCCGCCATTGCTCTTCCGTCCCGCCGCTGAAAATAACCTGCAAAATGGGGACGTCTAATGTCTGCCAGAGAGATAGGTTGGGGGTGGCGGCATCTAGTTTGGCGACAGAGAAGCTAGTGGTGTTAAGCAAAACTT
Organism: Pseudanabaenales cyanobacterium; assembly: GCA_022360135.1. GTDB lineage: Bacteria > Cyanobacteriota > Cyanobacteriia > Phormidesmidales > Phormidesmidaceae > JAKSDM01. The sequence goes on from JAKSDM010001431.1 coordinate 183, forward strand.
CGATGGCGTCCCCGTCCTGCGGCTGCAGATAAGCCAATAACTCCGCCTGGACCTCAGGATCCTGAAGCGATGCTACAAATATAGGCGCAGGCGTCAACCCCTTCTCCGTCAGAGCGGCGCAGAGGGCGTCAATGGGGGCGGTGTTGCCCGCCAAGTAGTGGGCGCGGTAGAAGAGGACGCCGACTTTGGGTAGTTTTTTTCCCACGACTTTTTCCCTCGAATACGGTCCCACCCGTGGAACCGTCTGCGGCGGCGGCGGCTTAAATTGACTGCCCAGGCAGCGATCGCTCACCCATTCCAGACCATGCTTAATATTCTCGAGGCCGCCTTCGGTTAGGTAGCGCCAGAGTTGATTGGCGATGTTGAGTGAAACAGTGGAGTGACTCATCAGGTCTGGATCGGGGCGGTCATCTCCCGGTAGTGTGATCAAACTAGCGCCCGTCCGCTCAACGGTTTCTTTGACCACTTCGAGCCCATAGGACCAGTAGGCGCGTCCCCCCAAAAGCCGCACCACAATTACCTGAGCCTGAGTCAATACTTCCTCGGCATAGGTGTCAATAGTCAGGGCTTGCTGAAGCTGGAGGAGATTAGTGACTCGCAGTTGAGGAAAGTCTGGCGGTAATTGGGACAGGACTTTGGCTAGGGATTGAATATCGGTGTCAGCGGCTGTCAGAAAAACCAGCGGAGCAGGGGTTTGCTCAATGAAAATAACCCCTTCTGTATCTGGATTCCAGCCTCCAGGTGTGGCAGCTAGGCGATGCATGGCGGCAAATCTAAAGGAACTGATAAATCTGAAGGAACTATGGTATAAGCGCGCTCAAGTCAGATAGGAGGCTAGTATGATCCCTATCCCCAAATGGATATTCGGCATCTTTCCAGATACCCAGCCAGAATGCATCCAGCGGGATGCGCCAAGTCTAGGATTGAGCTGCAATTTTGCTAACTCAGTCTAAATGCCAATCTCCTTAAGCCTGATTAAGCTTGAGCCTGATTAAGCCTAAAAGTATGGAATTTGGCAGAGTCCCTATCAAATTAAGCTTGGGTAATTCTTGAGAGTAACTGCCCCAGTCAAACCTTATTAAGCGATGTCGTCTCTGCCTACTGACTAAGCAATGCCTGACTTCTTAGGTTCAACTTCTAATTGGGTCTTACCGTTTGCGACATTTGCTGAACTGCGCCAGCTCCTGAACCAACAAGGGGCGCAAGCCTATGCCTTGCTATTGAC
>JAKSDM010000852.1 GCA_022360135.1 Pseudanabaenales cyanobacterium
ACCCGGCATTCGGAAGATTCGAGATATTCAAATTACATCTCAGCCGCCAAAAGGGTTAAGAACGCTAATTTCTGGCGAGAGCAAAGGCGTCGCTGTGGGATTATATCCGGAATTTCCGGTGCAAAGCATTGAACCCAGCTGGCTTTCCAAGCATCTCTCCCAAGAAGTCGTCAATTCACTGCTGGCATTCATTGGCGCATTAACGGCTATTCTGCTGCCGCGTTTGTTCCCTGATCCGCCCCATCAATAAATCATCATGGGGCGATGGCGTCCGTAGGGGCGAAACATACTGAAGCAAACGGCTTTTTGCATTGACGGCGTCTTTCTACCACCAGGGGCGACAAATGCGAAAGCTTATTTTGTAGAAGTGCAGTTCCAAAAGGATGAACAGCTTTATCGCCGCTTGTTTTAAGCCTTATCAGGACGAATCACTGATTACCCCAGCCTCTAGACATTCCTCTTGATTGCAATGATTTAAATAGAGCAAAAAAAATCACCCTCAGGGGTACTATCTTCCGATCGAGTTGCCGCCTAACATGGACTCAAGGCTTTCTTTCACTAGACGGGGAAGGTTTTATTTCCCTGTCTATTGGCCTACGGTGTACACAGATCTCGACTCCGATTGCGAATTCGCCGATCTGGCCCCCCTAACCCCCCAATTCTGGGGGGGATCAGAGTTCAAAGTCCCCCAGAATTGGGGGATCTAGGGGGCTGAATGACTCCGGTTCCGACTTGTGTGTACACGGTAGGTCTAGTGGCTGGGATTTTCTTGGGTGCTTTACCCATTTGTCCCCCTTATTTTCTTGACTGCTCATCCCAGTTATTTTTGAATCACACTCGACATCCCTGATTGGTCTCATCTTTACTAAAGTGAATTTTGGATAGACAGGTCAGAAATCTCATATCTGCCAAACCTTAAATTTCAATTGCACAGGTCGAAAGATAATTTTGAGGTGAAGTTTCCCTGCATTATGCGCCTTCATTGATATCGGTGTTATCGTTCACTATGGATACCTGTGTGCCTGTAAAAACCATCCTGATTCTGGCAGTAAACCTGCAAGGAACAACGCCATTTGTGTCTGGGCGAAAAAATGTGGGAAGTCAAAGAGGGGCTGCGGTAGGCAAAACAGAGCGCGCAATTTACGATTGAGATTGCCGAGGCGGTGCGTTACCACCATCTTTGCCGAGTCATCCTAGATGATGAACCGCATATCGTTCGCTTTTCAGGACATGGTAAAGACGAGGGAGGCTTCGTGTTTAAAGGGACATCTCCATTTGGCTCAACAAAATATAGGAGAGTTCATCTGTGGTTGACACTGCCCCTGTCCTAGAGACAGAAGGTTTAGCGTCTAGCAAGCGAGTTTTTATCAGCTATCGTTCTCAAGAACCAGATATCAACCTAGCTCAAGCTTTCCACGACCATCTGAAAGCAGCGGGACACGAACCGTTTATGGCGGCGGAGAGCATTCGCTGGGGGGATAACTGGTCGCAGCGGATTGACCGAGGGTTGGCGCAGTGCGATTATTTCCTGCTACTCCTATCACCCCAATCCGCCACTAGTGAAATGGTGACCGAGGAAGTTCGCCGCGCCAAGGCGCTGCGCGACACCCGTGAGTCAGGCACGCCATTGATTCTGCCGATTCGGGTCAATTTTCCCATAGGTTTACCCCTGAACTATGATTTGGGGGGCTATCTCAATCGCATCCAGCAAAGGGAATGGCAGTCAGCCGACGATACACCCCAGATTTTGCAGGAAATTCTGAGTATTTTAGCTGGAGGTAAAGCGCCTGCGTCCCAGACAGCTGAACGAGGCGCCGCCCCAGAACCTTTTACGGAGCATCCCGATGCGCCCCCAGTGCCTGTGGCGCCACCGGAACTGCCGGGCGGGCAGGTCGATCTGGCCTCGCTCTATTATGTGGAGCGTCCCCCGACAGAAGTCAACTGCTACGAAACTGTGTTGCAGCCAGGGGCGTTGATTCGGATTAAAGCTCCCCGGCAGATGGGTAAGACTTCCTTGATGTCGCGAATTTTGCGTCATGGGCATGTGCACCAGTGCCTCACCGTGCCGCTCAGTTTCCAACTGGCGGATGCGGCGATTTTCTCAAATCTGGACAAGTTTCTGCGCTGGTTTTGCGCCAGCGTAGGGCGGCGATTGCGGCTACCCAATAAACTGGCTGACTCTTGGGATGAGATTTATGGCGTCAAGGACAACTGCACCGCCTACTTTGAGGAATATTTGTTGCCAGAAATCTCTGCGCCACTGGTGTTGGGGTTAGATGAGGTCGATATGGTGTTCGAGCATCCCAACATTGCGGCGGATTTTATGGGATTGTTGCGGGCCTGGCATGAGTCAGCCAAAACCAACAAACTTTGGAAAAAACTGCGGTTGGTGGTGGTGCATTCCACTGAGGTCTACATTCCGATGAATATCAACCAGTCGCCGTTTAATGTGGGGTTGCCGATTGAGTTGCCAGAATTTACCCCTGACCAGGTAATGGATCTGGCCCAACGGCATGGGCTGGACTGGGGTGAGGCAGACGTGGCGCGACTGATGGCGATGCTAGGTGGACATCCCTATCTGGTGCGTGTGGCGCTATACCAGGTGGCGCGACAGGAAACCACTCTCGATGCGCTGCTGGCCGTTGCCCCAACGGAGTCTGGCCCCTATGGCGATCACCTGCGCCGCCATTGGTGGAACTTGGAACAGCGGGGGGAAATGGCTGAGGTGACGAAGCGAGTGATGGCGTCGGCCAGTCCGATTCGACTTAAACCTGTACAAGCCTTTCAATTGCACAGTCTGGGGATTGTCCATTTGCAAGGGAATGAGGTGACGCCTCGGTGTAATTTGTATCAACGATACTTTTCTGATCGACTCAGTGTGAGGAGGAGATAGAGGGATGAGCGATGACTATCAGGTGGGGGGCAGTTTGCCTGCCGATGCACCCAGCTATGTCAAACGACAGGCGGATGACGAACTGTATGAAAAGCTGAAGGCGGGCGAGTTTTGCTATGTGCTGAACTCGCGGCAGATGGGCAAGTCGAGTCTGCGGGTGCAGGTGATGCAGCGATTAGCCGCGGAAGGCGCGGCCTGCGCCGCCATTGACCTGATGGAGATTGGTGGCGGAAAAAACATCACTGTTGACCAATGGTACGCCGGGATTGTTCGCAAGATCTGTCACAGCTTTAATTTGAATAGCCGCCTCAACCTGCGCCAGTGGTGGCGAGAGCGGAATGAAATCTCCTCAGTACAGCGATTCGGCGAATTTATCGAAACGGTGCTGCTGGCGGAACTCTTGCAGCCCATCACCATCTTCATCGACGAAATTGACACTGTTCTCAGCCTTACTTTTCCCCGGGATAATTTTTTCACTCTGATCCGCAACTGCTTCAACCAGCGCGCTGATAACTCTGCTTACAATCGCCTCACTTTCTGTTTCCTTGGGGTAGCCACCCCTTACGACCTGATTCAAGACAAGAACCGGACTCCGTTTAATATTGGTCATGCCATTTCGCTATGCGGTTTCCAATTTGAGGAAGCCCAACCCCTGCTGCCTGGACTCCGCGCCAGTACCCCTCACCCTGAAGCCGTCCTCCGGGCCATCCTGTACTGGACGAATGGGCAACCCTTCCTGACTCAAAAGCTTTGTCGCCTCGTCCAAACTCTGCCTGCTATTCCATCGGGTCAAGAGGATGACGCCATTGCCCAACTGGTGCAAACCCGCATCATCGATAACTGGGAAGCCCAGGATGAGCCAGAACATTTGAAAACAATCAGGGATCGCCTCCTGAGTGATGAGACCACTGAAGGGCGACGACTGGGACTGTACCAGCAGATTTTGTCTGGTGAAGAGATTCCCGCAGATACAACGCGCGAACAATTTGATCTGCGCCTCTCAGGCTTAGTGATAGATCGCAACCGCACCCTGTTCCCCCATAATCCAATCTATGCGACCATCTTCTCCTCAAGCTGGGTAGACACTGCTCTCTCCAATTTACGTCCCTATGCCGATGATATTCATGCCTGGTTACAGAGCAACCGGCAATCAGACGGGTGTCTTTTGCAAGGGAAAAAGCTGGAAGCGGCGCTGGAGTGGGCAGAGTCTCGCAGCTTGAGTAAGCAAGATTATCAATATCTGGTCGAAAGCCAAAAAGTGGGACTGCGGCGGGAATTGGCTCAGAAGAAAGCCGCCCTTGATCAGACCAATCAACAACTTGCAAAGCGGGATCAGACACTTGACCGCATCAATCAGAGACTCGCCGCCGCTCGACAGAAGTTAAGGCGAGTGCGGCGATCTACCCGCTGGGTGATGGTGGTGGGTATGGGGCTGATAAGTTTGTTGGCGCTTGGGGCATGGAGAGCATGGAATTTACGAGCAAAGGCCATCGAAGAGAGAAACGGGGTGATTGTACAAAAAAATACAGCTCTTGCGAGGCTTCAGAAGACTCAACTTGATAACAAGGATCTAGAAAAGTGGAATAACGCTTTAGCAGAAGTTAACCATGCGCTAGAAGAAGAAAATAACGATTTTGAGGCAAAAAACAGTACTTTAGAACAGAAGAATCGGCAGATTACCCAAGAAGTCGAGCAAGCTAAAGATGACTCCGTAGCCTTGACAACCAGGTTAGAGCAACAACGGCGCAACTTGCAAGATGTATTTCCGATTACTACTGCGGTGGCTACTTTTGCTGAGGAAAAGCACGACGAAGCGATCGCCCAGCTTGATCAGATTTTGGAGAAAAATCCAGAGAACGTTGCTGTGCTAATCGTGCGAGGAGAGTTCCACATTAAAGCTAGAAATCCTGAACGCGCTCTGCAGGATTTTGACCAAGTGGTTGCCTTAGAACCTGATAACTTCATTGCCCATTTTGGGCGTGGCAATGCTTTGACTGATTTGGAAAAATGGGATGAGGCGATCCTTTCCTATAATCAGGTCATCGACCTCGAACCCAATTATCATCCAGCCCAGATGAATCGAGGTATTGCCCTGGCGCGCTCTGGACAATTGATTGCGGCGGTGAAATCATACAATGTCATCTTAGAAAATGCCATCCTAGAATTAGAGCCAAGTGATGATACCGTAGAAAATAATTTAGATGATACCGTAGAAAATTTAAAGGAAACGCTCGATAGCCTGATAGAAGCCTGGTTGAGTGGTAGCTCTTTTCAACCTATAAATTTGAAGATGATTTTGAGGAGAACTGACACGCTTGGCAGAGCGGGAGCTTCTCAAGAATTCGAATCTTTTCGTGTCGATTCCGACGCTTTTACTGACTTTAATCTAGATGAGCAGGATGTTGAAATCATTGCTGCCGCATGTGACCTTTTGCTCCAGCGTGATGCTAAAGATGCAGACGCCTTTCACTATAGAGGTTTCTTGCGGCTAGTTTCAGAGCAGCACTCGGCTGCTATAGAACAGCTGAATCTTGCTTTGGCTCTTCGACCTGAGTTTCCAGAAGCCTATGTCACTCGTGGCATTACTCACAGACGCCAAGATAATGAAAACAACGCGATCGCTGATTTTAAGCATGCCGTTGACCATTACACTCGTGATATCGAACTGGCGAATATCGAACTGGCGAATGATGAAACCAGAAAAGCGACCCTTTATAATACTCGTGGCAATGCTTACCGATACCAGAAAGAATTGGATAAGGCAGTTGCCGATTACATCCGCGCCATCGACCTTTACCCCCAATACATCTCTCCTCACATTAACTTAGGCAATGTCTACCATGCCCAAGGGAAGTACGAGCAAGCGATCACCACATTCCAGCAAGCCATCGCCCTTGATCCCCAATCCGCCTCTCCCTACAATGGCCTAGGTCTTGCCTACCATGCTCAAGAGAAGTATGAGCAGGCGATCGCCGCATTCCAGCAAGCCATCGCCCTTGCCCCCCAATCCGCCTCTCCTTACAATGGCCTAGGCCTTGCCTACCAAGCCCTAGGCTTTGCCTACGGAGGCCAAGGAAAGTACGAGCAGGCGATTACCGCACTCCAGCAAGCCATCGCCCTCGACCCCCAATCCGCCTCTTTCTACTATGCCTTAGGCCTTATCTACGGAGCCCAAGAGGAAAGCGGAGTTCAAGCGGGGTACGAGCAGGCGATCGCCGCATTCCAGCAAGCCATCGCCCTCGACCCCAATGACGCCGATTACCATTCTTTCTTAGGCCTTGCCTACCAAGCCCAAGGAGAGTACGAGCAGGCGATCCCTGCCTACAAGCAAGCCATCGCCCTTGACCCCAATGACGCCAATCCCCACAACAACTTAGGCAATGTCTACCATGCCCAAGGGAAGCACGCGCAGGCGATCGCCGCATTCCAGCAAGCCATCGCCCTCGACCCCAATGACGCCAATCCCCACAATGACTTAGGCATTGTCTACCATGCCCAAGGAAAGTACGATCAGGCGATTACCGCATTCCAGCAAGCCATCGCCCTCGACCCCCAATTCGCCTATCCCCACTACAACTTAGGCATTGTCTACGAAGCCCAAGGGGAGTACGCGCAGGCGATCCCTGCCTACAAGCGAGCCATCGCCCTCAACCCCAATGACGCTGATTACTACTACAACTTAGGCATTGTTTACGAAGCCCTAGGGGAGTACGAACAGGCGATCCCTGCCTACGAGCAAGCCATCGCCCTTGACCCCCAATACGCCTATCCCCACAATGGCTTAGGCAATGTCTACCAAGCCCAAGAGGAGTACGAGCAGGCGATCCCTGCCTACGAGCGAGCCATCGCCCTCGACCCCCAATTTGCCTATCCCCACAATGGCTTAGGCAATGTCTACCAAGCCCAAGGGGAGTATGAGCAGGCGATCACTGCCTACGAGCAAGCCATCGCCCTCGACCCCAATGACGCTATTCCCCACAACAACTTAGGTAATGTCTATCAAGCCCAAGGGGATTACGAGCAGGCGATCACTGCCTACGAGCAAGCCATCGCCCTCGATCCCCAATCTGCCTATCCCCACAATGGCTTAGGCAATGTCTACCAAGCCCAAGAGGAGTACGAGCAGGCGATCACCAATTACACCCGTGCGATTGAATTGGATGCGAAGTATGTCTTTGCGATCGTCAATCGCGGTCTAACCTATCTCATTATGGGGCGCTATGAAAAGGCCTTGAATGACTTCAATCGCGCCATTGAATTGGATGATAAGAATGCCTCTGCGATCGCCCGTCGCGGGGAAGCCTATTTCAATATGGGGCGCTATGAAGAGGCCTTGCGCGACTTCAATCGCACTATTGAATTGGATCATAAGAACGCCTTTGCAATTGCCTTTCGTGCACAAGTCTATCGCCTGATGGGGCGCTATGAGGAGGCCTTGAGTAACTTCAATCGCGCCATTGAACTGGATGATAAGTTTGCCTTTGCAATTGCCTTTCGTGGAGAAGTTTATTTGCTGTTGCGCCAATACAATCAAGCGCTCATCGACTTCAAAACTGCGATAGAAATCGAGGTGTCGGATTGGCACCACTATGAGCAAGCCCTGGCCCATCTGAGTTTAAACCAGATAAACAATGCTAAAGCCAACCTGAGTCAGGCAATTTACCTAGCCCATCAAGATTACGAAAAAGCGTCAAACAATCATCGAAATACGTTTAACCTGGCTCTCTACTATCTTGTGGAGGGTGACCTTGACCAGGCAAAGTATTTTTATCAAGACGCTCTTACCCAAGAAGCACCTTTGCCTCGCATCAATGAAGCCATACACGATTTACAAGATCTGTTGACTATTTTGCCCAACTATCCTCATGCCCAAGAAATGCAAGATTTTCTAGAATCCGCCTTGAGCCTACGCTAACTTACGCCTCAATCCCCCTAGGGAACTGCGGCTAAATAACATCCCATCTACCCTGAGAGGATTTTAGATTTTGGATTTTAGATTTTAGATTTTGGATTGGGTCATCAGGAATGGCCTGTCCCCTATTCCCTATTCCCTGCTCCCTATCTCCCTACCCCGGCGCTCCCTGCCCTCCCCTGCCTCCCCATCTCCCCCATCCCCCTTCTCCCTACTGGGACTTTATTTTTACGCTAATCCCCTATACCCTACAATCAATGGCTTTGTTGTAGTCACGTATCACTCAGCTTAATGCTCTCATAAATCTCATCCAAAGCAATCTCAAATTCAGTTGTGTGAAAACTGATTCCTTATTTTATCGACTCTTCCAGAGCGCCCCCATACTTTTCTTTAGCAGCCAGTCTAGCGAAACAATTGTTAGCGCAGTCCCAGCAAAATGTTCCAGTCGGATTATCCAGAAGCGCCATAATAGAGCTAATTGAAACAATTGTGGTTTACAAGTTTCCGCAGTTGAGCCGTCAGGAGGTTGAAGCAATGTTGGGTTTAAGTGACCTGAAGCAGACACGCGTGTATCAGGAGGCACTGGAGGAAGAGGCGAGATCGCTTGTCCTGCGCATCCTTACTCGCAAGTTGGGTGAGATTCCTCAAGACTTACAAGGACGGATTGAGGAATTATCGCTCAGTCAGCTAGAGAACCTCAGTGAAGCATTATTGGACTTTGGGCAGATGGATGATCTGGTAAGTTGGTTAGAAGCTCCCTCTGAGGAAGAGGTTCTGCGGCCCGCTAAACACCCACCAGCTCTTTGGTTGATCCAGAATTCGGCTTTGTTTCTCCCTGATACGC
>JAKSDM010000521.1 GCA_022360135.1 Pseudanabaenales cyanobacterium
CGACCTGGAATACGCTGATGAAGTAACCCTTGCCCGGGCCTTGGAGGGTAGACGAGAATTAGAGTAAAAACAGCTACCTTAGCTTTTGCTTAACAAACGCCACAACCTGAGACAGCTGCTTTTTAAGCGTATTGATTTCGGTTTGCATGCTCTCAATTTTTGCATTCAGCGCCCTGATCTCATCAGCGGAGCCAGCGCCAGCATCAGCGGCGGCGGGGGCTGAAGTCGCCGGAGGCCGACGCGGCTTGCGAGCTTTTGTCATCGCCCCTTTGATGGCCTCAATCAGCTCTTTCTGTTCAAACGGCTTTTGGATGAATTCGAAGTACTCAAACGGTTCAGTGATCTTTTCGGTAACCTCTTCCTTGCGGCCCGACATGAGCACTAATGGAATACGCTGCAGCTCAGGATTGGCTTGAACCTCCTGAAATACCTCCCAGCCGCTCATCCGAGGCAGCAAGAAGTCCAACATGATTAGATTTGGTCGCTGCTCTCGGATGGAGGTCATGCCTTCAACCCCATCCTTAGCTTCAAGCACTTCAAAGTTGCCTTCGGGCAGCATGTCTTTAACCCGCATCCGAATGACTTTACTATCATCAATGACCAAAATCTTGTGACTTGCCACGACTGACTCCTCTAGCAGTGAAGGAAGTTAACAACTCAGTAAACCTGTATTAGGGTACCAACTTTAAGCAGAAAATTATCTCTGAGACAGAATTCAGATGTCATAGGTCATAGGTCGCTTGCCCCCTGACCATTGGCCCCTGACCCCTGAATTCTCGACCAGCCAGAACGTTCCGGCTTAAGTGTATAGCGGTTTTCAATTGCATTGACTCCACCCCGCACCCGACACCCCAAACCCCACCTTGCCGAGATGTGTTCAATCCAAGTGAGAATTGCTATATACACCTCCTGTTTTACAGATAAATCTGGTTTACTGGTAATCTTAAGGTTAAACCTAGGGTTAGGGGGAGAATTCCTCAAGTCATTGAAGAACTGCTTATTGTCAGGCAAATGTTAACGCGCTTTTGCCGCTAACTGCCTTTATCACTGGAATTTAACTTGATACAGCAATATACAACAATTGATACAACCCCACACCAAACTCTATTATCTGCTGCGATAAGATTTATGTTATCCGTTAATTGACTGAAGCATAGCCTATGGTTAGACAACGGCCCGAGGTTGCCAGTCTACCAGACTGGTTACGCCGTCCCATTGGAAAAGCTGGCGATATTTCGACCGTTCAAAGAATTATCAGGCAACGGCAAATTCATACCATTTGTGAAGAGGGGCGTTGTCCTAATCGGGGAGAATGTTACGCCCAGAAAACAGCGACATTTCTGCTGATGGGACCCACCTGCACCCGGGCTTGCGCCTTCTGCCAGGTGGATAAGGGCCATGCGCCGATCCCCCTGGATCCCCAGGAGCCGAGGAAAGTAGCGGAGTCTGTACAACTGCTCGGTCTGCGCTATGTCGTGCTGACTTCTGTGGCGCGGGACGATCTGCCGGATAAGGGCGCTAACGGGTTTGTCAAAACGATTAGCGCTATTAGGGCGTTGCAGCCGGACACTCAGATCGAGGTCCTAACTCCAGATTTTTGGGGAGGAGAGAATGCGGCAGAGAATCAGCGGCGGCGGGTGGCGGCGGTGGTGCAAGCTAAGCCTGCCTGCTATAACCACAACCTAGAAACTGTGAGGCGCTTACAGGGACCGGTGCGGCGAGGGGCGAAATACGATCGCTCCCTAAATGTGTTGCGCTATGTGAAAGCGCTTGACCCCTCAATTCCGACAAAATCAGGTCTGATGGTAGGGCTAGGGGAAACGGAGGCGGAAATTGTCGAAACGCTAGAGGACTTACGAACGGTGGGCTGCGATCGCCTTACGATTGGCCAATATATGCGTCCGTCGTTAGCGCATCTCCCTGTGGCCCGATACTGGCCTCCGGAGGCGTTTGACCGATTAGACCAGATCGCCCGTGAAATCGGGTTTTCCCATGTCAGGTCAGGACCGCTAGTCCGCAGTTCCTATCATGCCGGTGAAGCAGTTAGATAAGGTCTATTAGCCTAAAACCACTCGATTGTAGATAAAGAGCGAGAGGGCAATGATCAGGAGCGCTGTGACCGCCATTAGAAAAGAATCCATAGCCAAATATCCGCCTAAAATCAGCCCTATTCTGCCCGAAGTCAGAGGCTATGCGAACGGCGACCAAGGATTTAGTAACAATTTGTTGGATCAGGGTAAAGCCTATTGATCATTCTCTGACGAGGGTCATTCGTCGCTTTGTTCGAATATTTCTCATATGCTTCTTTACAGTGTGGATACTAAGATATAGTTCTGCCGCAATTTCTTTGTAAGTACAATTTGTGCGATAGAGTAACCACACTTCAGCTTCACGAGGGGTGAGACCGTACAGATCCACCTCAGAGATCGCCAGACGCTGGACAAACTGACTTCGGTCTTCTAAGAGAACCAGCAAGTGGGGAGCGGCGCCTGGGCCAAATTTA
>JAKSDM010001104.1 GCA_022360135.1 Pseudanabaenales cyanobacterium
AATGTTACCACCAAAGATCAACGTTCAAACCAATATTAGAATGTTTTACTCGATTAACTGCTTGATGGCATAGTGAAGCGTATCAGCAACCCGCTGATCTTTTAGGGAGTAGTAAGCTAATTTACCGTCGTTTCTGTACTTAAGAATTTTGAGGTCGCGCAGTTTTCGCAATTTGAACTTTATGCCTAAGACTTAGGCTGATGCATGTCCCTCTCCGTCTCATCCAACGGTTCATCCAAATGCTCCGACACCTCTCGATAGAGAGTCAGAATGTGATGATCCTTTAGGCAATACAACACATTTAGCCCCTGTTTGCGATACTTCACCAACCGCGACGTTCGTAAAATCCGTAACTGATGCGACACTGCTGACTCGCTCATCTCCACCACAGCGGCCAAATCCCGCACCCGCATTTCCTTAATCGCCAGGACTGACAAAATCCGCCAGCGATTTGGATCCCCCAGAATGCCAAAAAATTCCGCCATGCGCTGAGCCTTTTCCACCGTCAAAACCTGCGCGTCAGACTGTTCATTCATAGAAATAACTCAGGGTTAGTCAATATAGAATCTTGAAGATTTTAATATCTGAATGCTTGTTCATGGGTTAAAGTATAAGCATGAACAACCGTTCATGTATTGAATTCATTGTGTCGATAAAAGGAAGCCTCTCATGACTACCGTGACTCAAATGAAATGCGCCTGTGACTCTTGCCTGTGCATTGTCGATATCAGCAAAGCCATTCAGCGGGATGGCCAATACTACTGCAGTGAAGGTTGCGCCAGTGGCCATGCCGAAGGTACTACCGGCTGTGGTCATACAGGCTGTAAATGCCACAGCTAGGGCATTCCCCTGGAGTTGGCTACAATGAGGACGATTCTTTTTCTCGGCGATGGCGTTGCTGAGAGGCGTATCCTGTTCAGCCCCAGGGAAATAAATGAGATTGGTTGGTGTTGTCCGCACGAAAACTTTGGCCCAGGCGGTTTCAACCCTCAGACGCTGGGGGCGGTGCGGCGCGCTGTTTATCGCCAGTTTTTGCCTGGTGTGTAGCGTTGCCCTGACAACCTCAGCCCAAACCCTGATCACCTGGAAAGACTTACAGCCCCCTACTAACTCCCTGCAAGACCCTTACGCCCAGCTTTCGATTGAACAAACCTACGATCTGGCGACCTTGGCGCGACTGCAGGTCTGGGTCCAGGAAAATGACGCCAGTCCCGATGGCCTGGAAGCCCGGGAAATCCTGCGGCTAGAGCAACGCCTGCAGGAACAAGGGCTGGATGTTGCGATGTTGTTATCCCAAGTGGATCAGGCCCGTCAGTATTGGCGGCGGCAGTCCCAGGGCGTCAACCCTGAGTTGAATGGGCAGACAGTTAAACTCTCAGGTTATGCTCTGCCCCTTTCTTGGAACTCTGCTCAGCGGGTGACAGAATTTCTCCTGGCGCCCTACGTGGGGGCCTGCATCCATACGCCGCCGCCGCCGCCGAACCAAATTGTCTATATCAAACCGCCCTCACCCATTGAACCGCCAGGGTTATTCGCCCCAGTGACAGTGGAGGGTGTCCTCCAGCCACAATCTGCTCACTATGAATTGTTCCGGGTGGATGGATCTCGCCAGGTTGAGGTCAATTATGCGCTCTCCCTGACTGTTCTCGTCCTGCCCCCTGCCGAAGACACCCCAGCGGGAGCTTTGCCCCCAGGTCCCTGGTGGCGGACGTTGCAGGCGCGGGTCTCGGCAGTGTTGACCCAGGCCATGGGCAATCTCGATCGCCAACGATCCCCGGCGACCTTTGGGGTGGGTCTGTTGATAGCCTTCAGCTATGGTGTGCTGCATACCCTGGGTCCGGGCCATGGCAAGGCGGTGATTATTTCGTACTTTGTGGGCCAGGGCGGTAGCCTGCGGCGGGGCGTCGCTATGGGGACGCGGATTGCAGTTTTCCATGTTCTGTCGGCGATTGTGGTGGTGGTTCTCACCGATCGGGTGATTCGCCAGGTGGGTGGGACAACTCCTGCTAACTATCAGCTGGTGCAGTTGATTAGCTATGGCGCGATCGCAACCATCGGGGGCTGGATGCTCTGGCAAGCCATTCTGGCATTGCGAACCTCCCCCCGAAATACTCCAGCCCCCAGACACCTGGGGGCTAACGCTGCCGATCTGATCCTTTGCCCCACCCTGTCTCAACAGGTATTGGCCCCTCAGCCAGCGCCGGAACCCCCAGGGCAATTCCGCTCCCACCCGGAAGCGATGATAGATTGTCGTTGTCTCAGCTGTGGAGAACCTAAACAGGCCGGGGATTGGCTTTCCCTCGCCATTGGGGCTGCGCCCTGTAGCGGAGCCCTGCTGATTCTGTTCTACGGGTTAGCGAATAATCTCCTGTGGCCGAGTGTGGCGATGGTGGTTTCCATCTCCCTGGGGATGGCCGTTACCCTGGCCTGGATCGGCATGATGGCCATTTTCGGTAGACAATACGCCGACCGTTATCTAGGGCGTCAACTATCGCCAAGAACTTACCAGATTGTCAAAATTGCAGGAGCCAGTTGTGTGTTCCTGATTGGCCTGGGCTTGTTTGGCGTCACATTTGTGACATCTGGAAAAATTTAGGGAGCCTTACTCTCCGCCAGCCCAGGGGGGTCGCCCCGGGCCTTCTCGTAAGGTAATCACAGCGCCATCGGCACGGGTATTGCGAAAGGCGTCAAAGAACTCATCTTCATAATAGTTAAAACAAGCTGAAGCCAGCATTGGCGCCTGATGGGTCAGTCTATTGAGGTTTCAGAGGTAGTTTAGCCGTCGCTGACAGGGTTGCCAGTCATGCTTTTAAGTAATAATGATAATCATTATCGCTAGTTGCGGAGGTGGCTATGACCAGTGTTGATATGCCAGAGACTGTACCCGTTACGGTCCTGACTGGCTACCTGGGGGCGGGTAAAACTACGTTGCTCAACCGCATCCTCACCCATGAACATGGAAAAAAAGTGGCGGTGATCGTCAACGAATTTGGTGAGGTCGGCATCGACAATCAATTGGTGATTGACGCCGACGAAGAAATCTTTGAGATGAATAACGGTTGCATTTGTTGCACCGTGCGCGGCGATCTGATACGCATCATTGGCAACCTGATGAAGCGTCGCGATCAATTTGACCACCTGGTGATTGAAACCACAGGTCTGGCGGATCCGGCCCCGGTGATCCAAACCTTTTTTGTGGATGAAGACATGCGCGATCGCATCAATCTAGATGCCGTGGTGACCGTCGTTGACGCCAAACACATCCACCAGCACTGGGAGGCCGACGAAGCTCAGGAACAGATAGCCTTTGCCGATATTATTTTGTTAAACAAAACTGATCTGGTCAGTGAGTCGGCTTTAGCAGAGCTGGAGACGCGAATTCGAGGCATGAATGCCCTCTCCAAGGTATACCGAACCCGTGAAGCCGCCGTGGAGATGGAGGCTATCTTGGGGGTCAACGCCTTTGACTTAAATCGGGCCCTTGAGATTGATCCCAGCTTTCTCGAAGAAGAAGCCCACGAGCATGATGAAACCGTAGGCTCAGTGGCGCTGGTCGAACCCGGCGCCATAGATGGGCCTAAACTTAACGAGTGGCTGAGTCACCTGTTGCAAACTCAGGGACCCGATATCTTTCGTATGAAGGGCA
>JAKSDM010001448.1 GCA_022360135.1 Pseudanabaenales cyanobacterium
AGGGGAGGGCAGGGAGCGCCGGGGTGGGGAGATAGGGAGCAGGGAATAGGGGACAGGCCATTCCTGATGACCCAATCCAAAATCTAAAATCCAAAATCTAAAATCCTCTCAGGGTAGATGGGATGTTATTTAGCCGCAGTTCCCTAGCCCTTATTGTTGAGATGGCAGGGTTAAAGCAATTCTAGATGATTTGTCAATGCAAAAGGCTTTTTAGGGCCTGGTCATCTCTATTTGACAATGATCTCTATTCCGTAGGATTTACGACTGATTTAGAATTGCCATATTATCGACTTGCCTATTCAGATAAAGTTTAAAAGAAGATATTGTTCAGCTTGGAAAATTTACGTTAGTTTTGCTAGAGTCAATTTTTTTGCTCTCGCCTCTTTACTTTATATATAGCAATCCTAAACAAATTATGAATAGCGTGCGATTATCTCAGTAGTTGTCAGGCGACTGTCTCGCCTGATAAATTCATAAATCGATTGGGATCGCTACATAGATCCATTTAAACTAAGACATTTATTCATCAAAGTTGGCTCGTATGCGGGTCAGCAAATCTGCAAAATGGAAAGGCTTCATGACATAATCATTGGCCCCCTTTTGCAGCCCAACTCGGAGATCAGTTTCGTCGCCAAAAGCGGTCAAAATGATCACCGGCAGCGAATCTTGGCGCTGGCGTAACTCTGCTAGAACTGTCCAACCATTTTTGATCGGTAGGCCTAAGTCTAGCAAGAGCAGCCCAAAGCAACCGGTTTGAGCCATCTGTATCGCTTGTTCGCCATTCCTGGCGATCGCAGTCTCATAGCCATTTTTATGCAAACCTTTGGCCAGCATGGTCGCCAAACGTGATTCATCTTCGGCAATTAGAATGCTAGGGGACTTGCAGCTTAATGCGGTGTCGAACATTTGGCTATTCCTTCTACAGTAAAATTGCATGCTTGGGAGTCTGTTTCTACGCAAGTCCCTATTCAATTAGGGCGTCACCATCCTGTGAACGTGCATCGTCTCACCTGCCGTCCTACTAGCAACAAGCGCGCCACCTGTTCTGCGGCATTGGTTAAGAGGGTTGAAGCCTGAGCGATCGCTTCATTCAATTGGCATGGAGAGGCCAAGATACTGGCGAAATAATCAATCCCGTGGTGTAAATTCATCTCAGCTCCCTGCCCAACCGTTCCAGCCAGGGCAATTACAGGTAAGTTATAACGTTTGGCGCGTTGGGCCACCTCGACGGGGATTTTGCCGCGTGGCGTTTGGTTATCTATACATCCTTCAGCCGTAATCACTAAATCGACTTCCGAGAGCAGGTTATCAATGTCCAAATACTGCATGACTATCTCGTAGCGGGGATGCAATTTAGCCCCAATCAAAGCATACAAGCCTGTTCCTAAGCCGCCGGAAGCCCCACTGCCCGGCATTTCCCTAATATCCAGTCCTAAATCTGCCGCAATTATTCCCGCATAACGATCTAGCGCCGCCGCCATTTGCTCCACTGTTTCGGGGGAAGCGCCCTTTTGAGGACCAAACACCCGGGCTACGCCTCGGGGACCACAGAGGACGTTATGCCAATTGCAAGCCACATCAATTTGGACCTCGGCGAGACGGGGATCCCGCTGCGAAAAGTCAATTCGCTTTAACCGAGCTAATTCACCACCGCCTAATCCCAACGGCTGGCCAGCGGCATCCAGTAACTTGACCCCCAAGGCTTGGGCCATGCCAGCCCCGCCATCATTAGTGCCAGAATCGCCACAGCCGACTAAAATGCGTTCCGCGCCAGCATCTAAAGCCGCCTTAATTAACTCACCCACACCATAGGTCGTTGTCACTAAAGGATCTCGCATATCTGGCGGCACCAAGCGTAACCCAGCCGCCGCGGCCATTTCTAGCACAGCGGTTTTTCGATCATCACCGCCGAGAAAACCAAAGTGGGACTCAACGGTTTGACCGACTGGTCCCATTACCTGAATCGGATGCAATCTCCCCCCCGTCGCTTTGACTAGCGCTTTGGTAAAGCCTTCGCCTCCGTCTACCAAAGGCGCCTGATAAGCCTGAACATCCGGTAAGACATTGAGGATGCCAGTGGCGATACAATTGGCCACCTGTTCAGCGTCGAGGCTTTCTTTGAATCCAGAGGGAGCAATCAAAATTTTTAATGTCATGAATTATCCTCAAGGTTGATATTGAGTTTTGCCCTTAGATGACACTTTGCGCCGCTTCATCAGCAGAGATGAACCCCAATTAGCAATGTCGACCACTCGTACTTAACTCTTATTTAATTTCTCCTTAATGAATTTTACTTAAATAATGTGTGAGAAAATTCTTATGGAATACACGGCTGTCTAGTTTATGAGAGCATTCTCATCGGTTTCTTATCAGGATTCATCGTTTTCTCAGGAAATTCGGTTAAGTCAAGATTAAATATTAGTTAAGCCAAAAGTTGAGCGTCAATGCCACTCTGGTTGACCCTGATTTCCCTGGGTCAATGGGGCATAAACCGCCCTATCTTCAACCCTAAACAGCCTTTAGGCAAGAGACTGGGGGAGAGGGAAAA
>JAKSDM010000755.1 GCA_022360135.1 Pseudanabaenales cyanobacterium
ATAGCAGTTTAATGGTTTGAGAGGCATTAGCTGAATCTGAGTGATTGCCCTGAGCATTAGTGCTCAGGGTAGGTTGCCGCTTGCTCATGTGGCAACAACAAGGGACTGAAATTTGACCTATAATTGCCAGACTCCAGTAATTTACTAAACATTGGGATCGATTATGGGGTATGGGGTGTAGGGTGTAGATACGCGGTTCAGCGGCAAGGGTTCAGAACAGCCAGCTTGGCAGCCGACTAAAGTCGCCTCTCTATTCTGTACCTATCCGGGGTTTAACTTCAATGTCCTAAAGGTAGGCTAATATTAGCTGCGGTAGGATTATCCGCTGGTGCGCAGAAATCATCAAAAAATGGAGTTACAGCAATGAACCTTCCTGACACCTATCCTTTAACCAAGCAGGAAGTATCGAATTCTCGGCGTTCTGTTGATTACAGCACAGTCCAGGCAATTCCAGAAATTTGGCCGATTGCGGCTCAGCGCTTTGGGCAGGTCACAGCGCTTCATGCTCCTCACAGTCAACCTGTGGTCAAAATCACCTATGCTGAGCTATGTCAAACAATCCAGCAATTCGCCGCCGGGCTCCAGGCATTAGAAATTAAGCCAGGCGACCACATCGCCTTATTTTCTGATAACGCTCCCCGTTGGCTAATTGCCGATCAAGGCATTATGACCGCAGGCGCTGTAGATGCGGTGCGAGGCTCCCAAGCAGACCCAGAAGAACTGCTGTATATTCTCTCCCATAGCGATAGCATTGGCCTGATTGTTCAAGACCAAGCGCTATTCGATAAGCTTTCGGATAGATTGAAGGGGGTATCGCTTCGCTTCATTATTCTGCTAACCAATGAACACCCCCAGAATAGCCTTGCCACGAAGCTGCTGAATTTTTCGCAGCTATTAGATCTAGGGACGAAGACGCCGCTCCAGCCCGTTAGCTTTAAGCGCGACTCGCTGGCGACGCTGATGTATACTTCGGGCACCTCCGGCAAACCTAAAGGGGTAATGCTCAGTCATGATAATCTCCTATCTCAAATCACTGCGGTTTGCAGCGTAGCTCATCTCACACCAGGAGAGCGAGTACTCAGTATTCTCCCCGTCTGGCATGTTTATGAGCGCACCTTTGAATACTTCATTCTTTCCCAAGGCTGTACCCAGATTTATACCAGTATTCGCCAGGTCAAAAAAGACCTGAAGGACTTTCAGCCTTACTATATGGTCGGTGTGCCGCGCTTGTGGGAATCCATCTATGAAGGGGTGCGAAAGCAGTTCCGGGAACAACCGGCTAGCAAACAAAAGCTAATCCATTTTTTCCTGGCTCAAAGTCAGCGCTACATCACTGCGAAACGAATCTGGCAGCGCCTTAATCTAGAGAATCTTGAGCCGTCCATACTGGCGCGGCTTTGGGCGGGACTCCAGACAGTCCTGTTGTGGCCAATCCATCAGTTAGGCGGCAAACTGGTCTACCAAAAAGTGCAGGCCGCCACTGGCGGTCAAATTCGATTTGTAGTCAGCGGCGGCGGTTCGATTGCAGATCATCTTGAAGACTTCTACGAAATTATCGGGGTAACCATCTTAGGCGGATACGGTCTGACCGAAACATCTCCGATCACCCATGTGCGGCGTCCCTGGCATAATCTGCGGGGATCAGATGGGAAGCCCGTCCCCGGTACTGAAACCCGGATTGTTGATCTAGAAACGCGGCAGCCGCTGCCATTGGGTCGACAAGGCTTAGTGTTGATTCGAGGACCGCAAGTGATGCTGGGATACTACAAAAATCCTGAAGCAACGGCTAAGGCTATTGACTCCGAAGGCTGGTTCGATACTGGAGATTTGGGCAAGGTTACCGGGTTGGATGACCTGATTCTGACAGGACGCGCTAAAGATACAATTGTGCTGACCAATGGTGAAAATATTGAGCCCCTACCGATTGAAAACGCCTGCATACGAAGTCCCTATATTGATCAGATCATGCTAGTCGGTCAAGATCAGCGATCTCTGGGAGCCTTGATTGTGCCTAACTTTGACGCCCTGCAGCAATGGTTGTCGGAGCAGGCTCTTCATATCCAACTGCCAGATCAGCCCCAAACAGAGCCGCCGCCTACTGGCTTTAAGCTCGTCACTCTAGAGGATTCAGAAATTCAGGCCCTTTTCCGTCAGGAACTTAACCGCGAGGTGAAAAATCGACCGGGATATCGTCCAGACGATCGCATTGGTCCATTCCGCCTAATTCTGGAACCTTTCTCCATAGAGAATGGCATGATGACCCAAAAGCTTTCAATTCGGAGATTCATCGTTACGGAACACTATCGCGATATTATTGACGGGATGTTTTTTTGAAACTTCCTCTATTTTCGTATGAACTTTTATAAACAGATGGAGTCATTGTTGCAGGTAGTGTCATCTGTCACTTAAATATCACTTGGGAGGGTTCCAAACCATCTCCTAGATAAGTTCTTCACACCAAACAACTGTTTATGGATGTTTCTCAGTCTAACTTGCTCCTAAAGCGAGTTGTCAATATCAAGGCAATTGTGACGCCCCTCTGGAAAGAGGAAGCCCAGAAGCAACTCCAAAATCAACTCAATCAGATTGATAGCCGCCTTCAGCAACTGGAAATGCAGGGTCAGCGAATGGTCGCTGAAATTCAAAAGCAAAACCCTATGCCTGATGATCCGGCGGTGAATCAGCAAATCGGTAATGTGCAGGCCAAACTCAATCAAGACAAGAGCAAATTACTTCAACAGAAAAATCAAACCCTGCAGCAGCTACAACAGGTACAAACGCTGGAGCTCAATAAGGAAGTTAACCAAGGCCAAGTAGAAAGCTTTTTCCAAGTTGCAGTGGGAGATAACCTGATCCGCAAGATGCAAGTGGAAATTCTAGTGCGAGATGGGGTTGTCGAAGAAATTCGCGGTGAGCTATAAGCCCTCTTCGGTGAAGAAAGGTAAAGGGGCAAGGCGAAAGA
>JAKSDM010000407.1 GCA_022360135.1 Pseudanabaenales cyanobacterium
AAGTAAGTCTGCGACATAGTTTTTGGCATGATCAAGGTTGGCGTAGATAAAATTAATCGGGTTGTTAATTTCGTGGGCGACGCCTGCCACCATTTGCCCCAAAGAAGACATTTTTTCAGTCTGAATCAGTTGAATTTGAGTGCTCTTAAGCTCCTCCAGAGTTTTAGAAAGATACTGATTCTTTTCGCTTAATTGTTGGGTTCTCTGACGAATCTTCTGTTCTAGAGTATTGTAGAGCGCAGCATTTTTTAGCGAGATGGCTGCTTGGGTGGTTAGGAGCCGCAAAACTTCAAGGCGATCATGGGTAAATGCTCGAAAGATTAGATTGTTTTCCAAATATAAGATACCAAGCACTTTACCCTGATTGAGAATTGGCATGCATAAAATGCTTTTAGGTTGTTGCTCAACCACATAGGGATCGGTCAAAAAGTTGGTTTCAACCTGAGCATTATCAATGATCAGAGGGTCTGAAGTTCGTAAAACATAATTGACCACCGATTGGGGAATGGCTTGACTAAACTCTAATGGAATTGGCTCGATTATGGCGGCTTCTCTGTCATTGCTGAGCCCTTGAGCGACAATCATCCAATTATTTTCATCAGGTAAAACAATCATGCACTTTTCGGCGCCCGCATTTTCGAGCACAACCTGCATTAAAGTTGAGAGTAATTTCTCCAGTCGCACCTCTCCAGAGAGACTGTGAGAAGCCTTCAACACACTTTCAAAATCTAAAGTCTTTGATATATCTACGCTGGTTGTTCTCCTGACTGTAGCAATACTTGTAGAAGTGCGTAGACTTATTGCAGAGTAGGATTTTTCTTGATCTATGATAGAAGCCAGTAATTGAGGATAGCATTTTTCCAAGTTTTTAACTTTCGCGGTTGCTCCCCAATGCGCATAACCATAGTAAGCATCCGTCAAATAAACACTGGCTATTTTCTGCTTACCCCATTCCAAGTAGAATCTGGCAGCGAGTTCGCAAGACAGCGCTTCTTCGTTAAGATATTCATTTTCTCTGGCTAGGGTAATGGCTCGATCGTAACAATCCATCGCCTCAAGATTCTGGCCCAGAACGCGATATTTCTCTGCCTCTATCAAATGGAATTTATGCAAAAAATTCATCGGGGCATGATGCGCCCAATGCTGCATTTTGGCTTGGTTTGCTTCCACCCGTTTGAGCCAGTTATCTGATTCGCTGGCGGCTTTGGAGCATGCCGCCAAAGCCGCCAGCGAATCATAGAAGTAAAACACAGGTACAGTGATAAATCCTGCGCCGCCTGCCAAATACTGTTCTGCTTTGGCGGCATTTTCTATCGCTTGAGAGAAATTCCCAAATAAGTAACAGAGAATAAGTTTATGGATATAGAAATAATGAAGTCCGCTGACGTCATTAGCTTCAAGCAGTAGTGGCAGTAATTTTTCTTCGTCGCATGCTTCACCCAATAAAATGTCGGGATTCTTAGCTTTATCCAATAAGTTCCGAACAACTTGCCAATAGATTTGGCAATAGCTCAAGGTCGTTGTTTGCTTTAGGCTTGCCAGAACATTGCTGTAGGCTCTAATTTCTTCCTCCAAACTACTTAACTCTTGGCCCATCAAGTAGGAATACTGACAGATTTCCTTCACGCAATAGCCAACAAATTCTAAATTTCCAGTTTCCAATCCAGTTTGATAACTACTTAGAAAAAGTGGTAAAGTCTCCCGAACATGAGACTTTCCATGAATAATAAACGCCCCAAGCACGTAATATGTTTTACTTTTTATTTCTTGAGAATTGAACTTTAAGGCTAAATTTGAAGCCAATACACCAAACTGATTCGCCGCCTCAATATCTTGCAAGAAACCACTTAAGAGGACCCCGTAGTTTGCATAGAAAAAGGCGGAATATAGGGTATTGCCATACTGTACTGAAGAGTTAACCTGCGACAAGATAATAATTGGAAATAAGGTGGGTGTTGCAATATAGGTCGCTGGAATCACACTCAACACGATACGCATGACTGCTAATTGATCCGTAGCAGTCATTAAGGGTAGATTCATTAAATCTTCAATGCTTTTCTCTGCAACCCATTCAGCCGTCTCCTGGAAGGCTTGTTGAATATTAGATTGACTCGGGTCTTCTGGCAGCTCCATACCAAATTGTTTCAAAGCTTCTCGGGCAATTGCGATCGCCTCCAATAGCTTATTTTGTGAGGTGTAAGCCTGAATTCTAATCTCATAAACTCTGACTTGCTCAAGTAGATTTTTAGCCTGATGCAGTACTGTTTTAGCCCATTGCTCCATCAGATCAAAATCGCCGTTTAAGTAGGCCGCCTCGGTGGCTTCCTCATGCAATGCTAGGGTCAATTCATACTGCTGACGCCAGCAATCAGCAGCTAACAATCCTAAGCCAACTCGGATATATCCAAGCGCCGCTGCGTTGGCAGTGGACGCTTTTGCCTTGCGTCCCGCCATCAGATTCAACTGCGCCAATTCTTGCCGCTCTTTTCGATAGGTGATTAAGTCAACCCCGTGATTCAACTGATTGACCAATTCAAAAACTTTCTCCTCCCGCTCTTCTGGAGGAGTGCAATGGAGTAAGAGTTGCCCAATGGAGAGGTGAGTAGACGGCTTTTGGTCTTCGGGAATCAGAGAATAGGCGGCTTGCTGCACCCGGTCATGGAGAAACTTATACCTCAGAGAATCAGACGCTAACAGCCAATCGTCGGCATTACTCATGATTTCTTCTGGATCAGAAATTCTGGATTCGAAAGTCTCACCCAGATCAATCCTGTACGCTTCGTTTCCCAACAAAATTACCTCTGCTTGCAATGCCTGCCACAGATCAGCTGCTGTTTCTGCTTTGGTTTTTCCATTGACAAGGGCTAGCGTTCTCAAGTCAAATGAGTTGCCAATACAAGCCGCCAGGGTTAAGACCTTCTGCGTTGCTTCTGGCAATTTTTTCAACTGATTCGCCACAAATTCGACGACATCATCGGTGAGCGCTAGGGTTTTAATTTGGGTGACATCCCACTGCCAACGCCCTAAGTCAAAGTTAAAATTAATATGTCCCTCAGCGTACAATGTTTTTAGGAATTGATTGCTAAAAAAGGGGTTTCCCTTGGTCTTAGCAATGACGAATTGAGTGAGAGGACTAGCAACTTCTTCGGGACAATTGAGGGAGTCAGAAATAAGGGCATTCAGGTCAGTCTGACTTAAGGGCGCTAGGGTGATAGTATTGACCTTTACACTGGTGTTTTTGATTTTATCTAGGGTCAGCATCAAGGGATGAACAGGGCTGACTTCATTGTCCCGATAGGCGCCAATCAGCAACAGATGATGGGTTTCTGTCTCAGCCATTAAGGCTTGAATCACCTGAAGGGAAGCCGAGTCCGCCCATTGTAGGTCATCCAGGAACATCACTAGAGGATGGCCAGCACTGGGAAATATGCGAATGAACTTTTGGAACAGTAAGGAAAATCGATTTTGTGAGGCGTTGGGTTCAAGTTCAGCAACCGCGGGCTGTTTACCAATCAGCAATTCCACTTCTGGAATCACATCAATAATGACTTGACCGTTTTCCCCTAACGCGTCGAGAATTTTCGTTTTCCACTCTTCAACTTGGGCTTTGCTTTCCGTCAGCAGCAGCTCCATCAAATCTCGAAACGCTTGCACAATAGCCAGAAAGGGAATATTGCGTCGGAATTGGTCAAATTTACCTCTGATGAAGTATCCTCGCTGCCGCACAATGGGTTTGTGGATTTCATTGATCACCGCAGTTTTGCCAATGCCAGATGAGCCTGCCACCAGAAATAGCTCACTGCAAGGGTTGGGGGGGGGGAGTTGGGAATTTTGAGGAGCAATTTCCAATTCAGAACTCTTTTCTCCGCCGCCCTGTCCACTGACGCGCTCAAATGCCGCCAATAAGGTCGCTACTTCCTGCTCCCGGCCATAGAGCTTTTCAGAGATGACAAAGGAATCGGAGATATCCCGTTGTCTTAACCTAAACGGTGCAATCGCCCCCGCTCCTCGCCACTGAGATAGAAAAGTTTCCAAATCATGCTTCAATCCCAGCGCGGTCTGGTAACGATCTTCGGCATTCTTAGCCATCAATTGCTCAACCATATCCGAGAGGATGACGGGTAGGTTGGGATTAAGGGCGTGGACGGAGACAGGCTGCCTGGCAATGTGACTATGCACCAGTTCCATTGGGTCATTGGTGATGAATGGAATCTGTCCTGTAAGCAATTCGTAGAAAGTTACCCCCAGCGAGTAGAAGTCAGTGCGGTAGTCAATCCCTCGATTCATTCGCCCGGTTTGTTCCGGAGACATATAAGCCAGGGTTCCTTCCAGGCCATTGGGATTTTGAATTTCTTGAGTTTCCCGGGGCAAGAGGGAGGCGATGCTAAAGTCAATCAGCTTGACCTGTTTGGTTTCGGGGTTGATCAGGAGGTTGGCGGGTTTGAGGTCTTTGTGAATCACCCGATGGCGATAAAGTCCGTTGAGGATATCAGCAATTTGGATGGCGATCGGAAGAAACTCATCCAGAGGGATAGGGTGGGGGGAGTGGAGATTTTGGATTTTGGATTTTGGATTTTGGATTTTGGCTAGGCTGAATTCTGAATTCTGTCTCCTGTCTCCTGTTTCTCCTATTCCT
>JAKSDM010000998.1 GCA_022360135.1 Pseudanabaenales cyanobacterium
ATTTCCCATGACCTGAGTGTGGTGGAGTTCATGAGCGATCGGATTATGGTGATGAATCGCGGTAAAGTCGAGGAGATCGGCCCCTCTGAACAAATCTATCAATCCCCTCAACAAGAGTACACTCGTCAACTTATCGCCTCTATCCCGGCTGGCAGTTTGGAGCGAATTAAGGAACTGCAAATGGGGCGATCGCTCGCATAGTCATCTTATGCTTGAAGAGGGCTATTATTCGGGAGCCATTATGAAGGTACAAGAGCAACATTGGGAGAATTTATTCGCTGATCGCACGTCTGAAGGCATTGCTTGGCACGGCTTATGGACTGTATATTCCCCAGCGAAAGAAGTGGTCAAATCCTATCAAGGTGTGAGAAGGTTTTGGGCTAATGAAGATAAAACAGTGATTACTCACAGCAATCACTACAGCTATTCTGACGGTAGTACGCAAGAAAAAACCTGGAAACTTGAGAAAGCAACTTGTAACCACCCTGATGGAATCATTCACCCAGCAGCCTTGTCGATGCGGGCGCTGTCTTTGGGTCAAGGGAGAATGGCTTGGGTATCGAAGAAATTTGAACCGGGAAAACCTTTTGGCTGTGAGTTATTTTTCCAACAGGAAGATTGGCGAACTAGTATAGCTCATATTTATGGCGAGAGTGGCAATTTAGAGAAAGTCACCCAAATTCGCGAGCATCGAGGCAGTTTACCTTACCCAACACCGGGGTTAGAGGTGAAAACTATAGCTGGGAATTGGAGAGGGAAGAAAGAGGCGATGAGCCCCGATTTAAAAATATCACCTGTTGAGGAAACTCAAGAGCTGGTTTTAGATCCGACTGGAGGCAAAAACGAAACGTTATTTCTTCCAGATGGAGTCATTGTAAATATCTGTAAAACGCCTAAATTAGGAGAAGACTTTGAGATAGTAGCGGGGAAGTTTGTCTCCAAGCAAAAATACAAAAGACTAAGCGCTAAATACGACAATTACGGCGCCTTTAAGATGTTGATATCCGAGATTTTCTACTTAGAAGAGTAGGGCAAGGATTCAGGTCAAGGCGGATGTCTTCCGGCAAAGAGCCGCCAACTCTTTTTTGTTTATTCTCAAGAAAGCTCAATTAATCACGGCAAGTTGGCCTTATTGTCAGCGGCTATTATCTTAATACTTCGACTTGCTACACTGCGCCCCATTCAATTTCAATTGTGATGTCTGGATTGATGGCAATATCGATGGTCCAAACGAGCATTTTCTTGAATGGTTTTACGCTCCCGCCAATAGTTTTGAATGTGGGCGATCGCGGCATCATCTACAGTTTGGATAGGCTGCCAACAAATGTGGCAAGTGCAATTACGATCAAATAATTCTTGCTTGAATTGTAGTGAGAAGGTGTGTGGTTCTTCGGTGTCAAGGCCAATTAGAGTCTGAAGCCGATGCCGCCAAACGTCTGCTCTATACTGTATTCGCTCTGGCTTATCGGTTGTGCTAGTAATATACTTCGTGAATTTAGAGTCATTTGTTAATAAGTCTAGAAACTCTTCACGAATGCGATCGGCAATTGGCAGGATCTGCTCCTTACCATAGTAACTAAATGTATAAAGGAGGGTATCCCAAAGGGCGACATTGAGCTTTTTATTTTCCCAAGCTCCGTTGGGATTGTTCTGATTACCTGGATTAAATCGATGAAAGGCATTCTCACCGAAAACAGCATAAGCCATTTCAATTGATTTCTCAAAAACAGATTGCATCTCCGCTAGTTCTTTTTGACTCAGGTTTCGATGTTTTTCCATCTCAGAATTCAAGAACCTTTTCATAGGTCCTTTGTATTTTAAATGGGTATTTCTCCACATAGCAAAGAAACGTAAAATCAATTGTCTATCGACCATACGAGTATGGGGAACATCAGAACCCATAATTTTTAGCAGGTATGGATTCCTGACAAGATCGTGCAAAAGTTGGTTGTAATTACCGCGATAGACACAGTTGCGAACTTCTTGATCATTGAGTTTCTCAGCCCCAAGATTTAATCGCTCAAATACCTCAAACTTCACATCAGGATCAGAGTCTGCTTCAATCACAATCAGACGTAGAATGCAATTCAAAATGGTTTCTTGCAACTCTACATCTAAGTTATTGAAAGACTTGCGATTGAGTTCAGTTAATACTTGCAGGCCAGAAAGCTTAAAATCCTGTCCATGGGGATATTTTCCATTAACGAATGAACAAATACTGGTTAAGCGTTGCTGCCCATCCACGACTGAGTAAGTTCGAGTGCGTTCCTCCGCCACATAGATGACTGGGATGGGGATTTCCAGCAATATTGACTCGATCAGTCGACTGGCTCTACCAATCGTCCAGACAAAACCCCGCTGAAAATCCGGCTGAAGATTAAGTTTCCCCCGATTGACCCAGCTCACTAGCGTTTCAACAGGTAAATCCTGCTTGTCAGTTTTAACTCGCCTTCTTTCCGGTGGAATCTCATAGGGGGTATCGTCTTCTGTTCCTTCAATGATTAGCTCTAGCTTTTGAGGACTCGGTTCAGGGATAATAGAGTCTTGCATAATGGACAATTAGGCCAGCAGGCTGCTCAGGAATACCAACAAGATAACGCGTAGTGTATCAAATC
>JAKSDM010000001.1 GCA_022360135.1 Pseudanabaenales cyanobacterium
ATTCCCTTTCGTCCCCTGGGATATGGTCTCGATTGGGCATTGGGGTTAGTGGCGCTGTCTATCATCTTGTCTGGCGCATTGGCTCCATTTCCTGAGGTGGCTGCCTGGAACATGGTGATCGCCCTGTGCTATGGCGCCTTACTTTATATCCTGCGGAATTGGTTGGGGCATGGCGGTTTTACTCACCAGCGCATATGGTTGGGGGTAGTGTTGGTAGGCGTCATCACCTGCTTGCTCTCTCTCGCCATGTGGCGACCTACTCTCGCCATGTGGGTGTCTGATGAATTTAATGATGCTATTCGCAACCGTCTACCATTTGGTAATCACAACTTTGTGGGGGGTTATCAACTATTGGTGTTGCCGTTAATCGGATGCTTTGCCCTGGCGCAAAAGGGTTGGCGCCGATGGCTTGGTCTGGCGGCGACCCTGATGAGTGCGATCTATTTCTATACGAGTGGCTCCCGCGGGGCCATGTTGGGCGCCGTTGTGGTTGTGCTTATTGGGTTTGTCTTCGTTTTCTGGGTCAGCCGTGGGCGACAACGACGACAAGTCATGATTATCGGTTTTGTCGCCTTAATCGTGATGGCGCTAGCGGTGTTGAGCTATCCCAGAGTTCGCAACGTGATTAAGATTCAACCCCAAAATAGCAATGCTGAGGCAGTCTCAGTCGAATTTTCTACAGTCTCAGTCGAATTTTCTGACGGCCCTATCGTAGATCGGTTATTTATGCTACAGTCAGCCGGATATATTCTGAAGACCCATCCGTTATTAGGGATTGGGGTAGGTAATATGTCACGGGTCTACAACCTATACCGTCCAATCGAAGCAGGGACGGGGCTAGAACATGTCCAACAGCTCCACAACACCCCGGCGCAACTGCTGGGAGAACTGGGACTCTTGGGGGTGACCGCCTACGTGGGCTTGCTGGCCAGTCTAGCGAGATTGTGGATCAGACTCTATCAAAAACTTGCTAAGCCGGACGATCGACTCCTCTTGTATGGCATTGGCAGTAGTTTGTTTGCCTATAGTGTTTCTAGCCTGACAGATTATCAGCTAGAAAATATTGGCATTGCTAGCACTATTGTGCTGCATATGATTCTCTTGATTGGGTTGGCGGATAGCAGTCACTCAGCAGATCAATTACCGGCTCCTAAGGCAATCCCTAAAAGAACTCGTCGCCTACTCAGTTTGACAGGATTAGCAGGGCTTTGTCTGGCCATTGGAATTTGGCTGCCGGTCGATTTAGCTATGTATTTTAGCTACACGGCGAATATAGCGTTTGCCAACGGCAATTTTATCAAGGCTGATTCCAAGTGGACAAAGGCGGCTGAACTGGTTCCTTGGGATCCAGTTTATCCGGCCCTGGCGGCGCAAAAGATGCTTAAAATCAAAACTCTGGTGGGCGACAATGTTGACCAAAATGCATTAACGGAACAGGCCATTCGTTACTACGAGGGGGCGATCGCAACCGCGCCGAATGACGCCTGGTTCAATCAGAATTTGGGAGTCTTGTATTTGTCTTCAGATCCCAAACAAGCTGAAGAATATACCCGTCGGGCAATTCAATTGATGCCCCGTAACCTTAACCACACTTATTACCAACTGGCCCTAGCCTACCTCAGTCAAGGTAAGCAAGACCAGGCCATCACCGCGTTAGCACTCGAAGGGTTAGCCAATCCTCGATTTATGACCATGAACCTATGGTTTGCTGAACCCCTTAAATCCTTAAAGGCGACCGTGCTCGATCAGACTTTAAAGCTCTACGACACAGTCCTGGCCTCCACCCCATCCAATCAGGCCAAATACCACTGGCTATATGAACAAGCCGCCTTGATTCGCTGGTGGCATAGTATCCCCATGCCAGCAGATTTGGCGACAGGCCATTTGCGGCCGATTACTCAAGCACTGCTAAAATCCGACGTTTCCCCTGAGGCGGCGCTAACCATCCTCAATCACGAAATTGAAGCTGGCGCTTCAGATCGTAATCTGCTACTGCTCAGAGCCTGGCTTGATCCCGAAAAATATCTCGAAGACTATCTAACTGAATTTCAGATCAGCGCAGACGATCAGAAAATTGCTAGACAACATATTTCCGAGCAGCGGGAGGTGCGAGACTGGCTGAATTCCATCTTTTCGAGTCTTGGCCCCCGCTCCAGATTTGCCCTTATATTTGCTTATCGTAATCTGGAGGCCAATCGCGCTAATTCAATCCTTCGCCCCGATAATCTCGAAATCAGCGCCTTGGCGGAACTCTTGGACCTCTTTCCTCAACCCCCTAGGGAATATCCTCAACTAGATCAGCTAATTGAGCAAGTCAGAACTGAGAAACTCAATCTTCCCCACCCCACTCGTAATCACTTCCAGCTGACACGCTCCCCAGAAACTTGAATCTATACCGCTTAAGAATCTGCAGCTAAATAAAACCCGTCAACCTGTCCACTTTCTTTTACTGGGACTTCATTCTTACACTGGTTATGGGGCAACCCTCTTCCGGCCAAGCTTTATCTTCCCCCCCCCTGGCTCAAGCAGCTTCAGAAGGTTGGCTCCTAGGGCTGTTAACAGCCGCTTTCTACACACTATTCACACTCTTACCCAATAGCAACAGCCTTGTGGTTCTCTGGCCGTGGGTTTTAATTTGGCAAATCGGTCTGGCCTTGCCGTTAATTTGGTTGTTGTGGCAGGTGTGGCGCCAGCAAAGACTGATGGGGTTGGGCAAGGGTCTAGATTGGCTCGCAGGGTTTACTGTGCTCGCCCTTTTACTGAACCCCATTTTTGCCAAGTTCCCCAATCAAGCCCGTTGGTATGCCTGGGCGGCCCTGTGCTGCTTAGCTGCACTCTATGCCCTAAGCTACTGGTTGCAGACTGCCCAACGCCGCGATCGCCTCCTGCATTTTCAGGGTTATCTGGGTCTGACCTTCATTGTGCTCAGC
>JAKSDM010000566.1 GCA_022360135.1 Pseudanabaenales cyanobacterium
AACGAAACCCCCTTTCACCCTTCAACTTCGTCTTGTCCACTGCATTCCTTGCCCCCGCCAACTCTCCATAGGTTATTCTTCCAGGGGTTGAGCGACTTCCTGATCTGAAACTGCACTGATCAGATATAGCTTAAAAGGTTCTTCCTGACTTAGATAGGCGGCGTAGGAGGCGCGCAG
Source organism: Pseudanabaenales cyanobacterium (assembly GCA_022360135.1). Lineage (GTDB taxonomy): Bacteria > Cyanobacteriota > Cyanobacteriia > Phormidesmidales > Phormidesmidaceae > JAKSDM01. The sequence continues at coordinate 178 of JAKSDM010000566.1, forward strand.
ATAGGGCTGATAATCTAATGCTTGGGAAATGTAGACCTCAAAAAAGGCGAGTCCCATGGCCTTAAAATAAGTCAGAACCACTTCCGGACTAGCCAGGGTTAACCCCGGCACCGACTCAATGACTTGGGTGACACCGGCGTCGAGTTCGGACAGATCAACATGAGCTTGACCTTCAACCAAGCCCAAATATTTAGTTGGGGTGGTTAACCAGGGAAAGGTGCGAAATTGCTCGAAAACAGCTGGTGTCGCCGGATCATGGCTGCCCGCAAGCATCAACGCCGGAATTTGAATCTGACTCAGGCCGTCAGGGCCGTAGATACTGCTGTTGACTGGATTATCCACCGCAACGGCCTGAATCCGCTGGTCTCGGAAATTGTAGTCCCGACGCGGCAGGGTCAGGGCCTCACACTGGAGCAGAAGCGAGGTGTTCAGATAGGCAAACTGACGATTACACTCGGTTTCCAGATGGTCAAAGTCGATTTTTGCCCCGGCCACAGCCAGGGCGGTATACCCCCCGAAGGAATGACCTGAAACCCCGACATTTTCGAGGTCGAGACGACCGCCAAATTCTGACTGATTGCGCCGCTCTAATTCATCAATCACATAACTGATATCTTGAGGGCGATCGATAAACTCATTGGTTAAAAAGATCTGACTCGACAAGCCCGCCTGGAAATTCTCAACTTGCAGGGTGTCACTGCCGGGATGCTGGGGTAGGGCGACCACATAGCCATAGGAAGCCAGATGCGCTGACTGGCGACGACGCGATTCTGGATTAGAGGCTAAGCCATGGGAATGCACGATTACAGGTGTTTTCCCAGCTCGCCACTGTTGAGGTTGGTACAGATCCACATAAAACTGGCGTTGGCGGCTTGCATCCGTCAGCACAAGCCGCCGCTGCTGCACGCCCAAAGGCCCAGACTGGCTTATATCCGGCAGCGTCGAAAAATCAACCGGCGGTTCAGTGGCGGCTTCCTCCGCCGATAAGATTCGCATAGCCTCAATTGAGGATTCTGTCGCCTCAACCACCCGTTCCACTGTCCGCTCTAAATCCAAGGCTTTGCCAATGTCAAACTGCATGTCGGTGGGCAACTTGCGAAGGAAGTTAAGCAAACTCAATCCCTCAGGGTCCAGAGCGGCCAGGATTAAGGCCGCTCGCAAGGATAATTTCCCATTCAGGCCGCTACGGGTCTGCAGACCCTGGCCCAATTGGGTGAGGATATTTTCCCCAATCTTGGTGTAGAAAAAACGTGAGAATAGGACGGGGTCAATGTCAACTGCTTCCTG
>JAKSDM010000984.1 GCA_022360135.1 Pseudanabaenales cyanobacterium
GATTACAGCAGCTGACCAATCAAGATGTTGACTAGGCTGTTGGCTATTCTGGATTTGATGATACCAACCTTTGCCGAATTCTATACCGTTAGCTCATCTATGCATCAGCAACTTATGCCGCTTCAGGGCTATCGGGGAACGATCGCCGCGGCGAACCAGAGAGAGAAGCAGAAAGTGAGATCACCTTCTCCATGAGCCCAGGGGCAAGCCGATTGAATAGTGAAGCAACCTTACTCTGCCAACCCACCAAAATCTCGTTCGACCCGTTGTTTAGACCTCTAACCAAAGCTTCCGCCACCTGCTCGGGTTGAGCTGAGATGACTAATCCGAACGGTTGCATATCTTGCACCATATCCGTCTCAGTTAGGGAAGGGAGCAACGAAACAACCCGAACGCCGGATGTTGCTAACTCCAAGCGTAACGCCTGGGTAAATCCTAAAATAGCGGACTTAGTTGCAGAGTAGGTGGCCATGGTTGGCGCGGGCAGCTTGCCCATCAGGCTAGAAACATTGACGATGGTTCCTTCCTGCCGCGCCGCCATACGTCGTGCAATTAGACGAGTAACGGTATACATGCCTAATAGATTGACATTGACTTCTTCCTCAATGTCTTGAAGCCGGGACTTGAGAAAATTCACCTGATGAGCCACCCCCGCATTGTTAATCAGGATGTGAATGGGGCCGTAATCTCTCCATGCTCGGGCGGTCGCACTACTGACAGCAGCAGTCTGAGTCAAATCCACGGCGAGAGGAATTACCTCAATGGTCTCGTTTAATGCCTGGATTTCTATGGCGGCTTTATTGAGGCGTTGCTGATTGCGGGACACCAAGATTAGACGGGTAGCTCCTTGGCGAGCAAATTCAAGGGCGATCGCCCGTCCAATGCCGCGAGATGCGCCAGTAACTAAAGCTGTCTTCCCTTGGATATTCATCGGTTTTCCGCCCAAGGCGACAGTCATGGAACTGGATAGAGGGCAGGCAAACATGTCAGCAAAATCCTTTGTCGCAACTGATGTAAATTAATGTAACTAAAATGTTACGAAATGTCAATCAAGCTTGACTTATAGAGACGAATAGTATTCATATATTGCTCTTTGCTGCTTAGTGAACCTATTCTTGTCCTCTTGTTTTAAGTCGCGGAGCTGCCGAAGGAACTACTCCGAGCTGGCAGAGAAAAAGGACCCCAACCATATAGCTGGAGACCTTTTTCAAGTCTTCTAAACATTTCCTCCAAGTCGCTTAGGGGAGACTTCCTGCATAACACAGAGATTGATAACACTCGCAACAATTTATCGCAAGTTAAATTTACATTTTTAAACTTACTTGTTACAATAATTTACATTGAATTACAGCTAAGGAATCCGCTTATGTTTGCACCGATTGTGATTCTGATTCGTAAATTAATTGGGAAGCCCGAGTTTACTCAGCTAAGAGGTAAGTTGATTGCACATCACTCCAAAACCATTACCCGCTTCTGCAATTGGCTTGGGATTGAGCGCACCCAGCGACAAAACTTGATTCGCCTGGCTCGTGATAATGGCAAGCGCTTGGGCTTATTGGCCTAATGGAATCGAAAAAACTATGAATGTTAAACTTCGGCTTATTTCAGACTTTGCTCAGCCTCTCAATCCCCAGGGCTATGATGGGATTGAGGGCTGTGGCGATGAGGCGCTCTTCGACACCTATTCACCTACTGAATCACTGCCCAGTACTCCATGACTTAAATTCCTTCTAGGGATAGTAAATTTGGAGTATCTACTTAAGCTGGAACTTGCTAATTGTCTAAGAATCCATTGGTCATTGGTTATTGGTCATTGGTCAGGCGACCAATCACAAGTGACTTCTCTAAAGAGAATCCATTGTGACTTCTTCTATTGGTATCGATCGAGCAGCGGCGCTGAAAAAAATCCGAGA
>JAKSDM010000534.1 GCA_022360135.1 Pseudanabaenales cyanobacterium
TAGTAAGTAGAATTGCATGTAAAGACTGAGGTATGTTTAGGAGTATTAAGAAGCTAGAGTAACTATTTCGGAGGTGCATATGGGTATGCGGTTGCGGGTCTTTCTAACTGCTGAAGAAGACCGTACGTTATGGGAGTTGCGACGGGCGACAACCGTTCCCCAACGGATGAAGGACCGCACTGAGGTGGTGCGCATGAATGCTCGGGGAGACTATGTTGAAACCATTGCTGCATACTTGCGATGGCATGTGGAAACTGTGCACGACGCACTCAAACGTTGGCTAAAAGAGGGTTTAGGGGGATTATGGGAGGCCCCTGGACGGGGTGGAAAACGACGTTGGCAGGAGTCAGATATCGAGTATTTAGAACAGATTTTGATTGACGATGAGCGCACTTACAGCAGTCGGCAACTGAGCGATAAGTTAGAGCAAGAGCGACAAGTCAACTTGAGTCCGGGGCATCTAAGGCGGGTGCTCAAAAAAAGGGGATCATCTGGAAACGCACCCGACACAGTCATCGTCAAAACCAAGACCCTGAGCAACGCGCCCCTGAAACAAGCCGACCTCGACATGCTGGAGATGGCTTAGGCCTCAGGTGAAATCGATTTATTCTACACCGATGAGTCTGGCTGTGGTCTCTGGAGTCCAGTGAATTACAGTTCAATGTCACTGAGTTAAGCTCAATCAAGCAGCCAGCTTGGCTTTGAGAACAGCGCGAGGTTGCCGCATTCTGGGGAAGGGTTTTGGCCTACGCTTGACGACTCTGGGCTCATGCCGATTGGGTCTCTGGGGCAACTGGTCAGCAGCAATGTCTTGAAGCAAATGAGCATAGAGCCGTTGACGCACAGCCTTAGTTGTTGTGGCTAATAAAGGGAGAGTCTGATTGAAGTGTTGACGGGCGCCTTGTAGGGATAGACGAGCACGGTCGTAGTCTATCAATGAAGAAGCTTGCTCCATGACACTGCGCAACAAATTGTAGGCCAATAGATGGGACCAGATTTCCTTGCGCACCATCTCCGGGGTTTTGGCAGTGAGCATCTCCATCTTGAGGGTGGTTTTGAGATGACGCAAGTTGACTTCAGCGGCTTGCCAGCGCCAACCATATAGTCGGGTTAATTGACTGGCAGGGTAGCGTTTGGCGTCCAATAGGGTGGTCACCACAATGATAAATTGGTCTCGAAACCCCTGACGCGATAGCTTCAGACGCACTTCTCTGACCTTCAAAGTATTGGGGATGGCGGCAAACTCATGGGCGCTCATGTGAGCCGGGGGGCGGGTGGGTTTTCGCCATTCGACTTGATGATCCCCAACCCCGTGCTTGCGTCCTTTACGGAAATCGGTCCGCCTGGCATGATGCTTGCGCAAGACCCCATCAGCCCCCTGCTGTTGAATCAAAGCTAAGTCAACGTAGCTGTCGAAAGCCTGGTCAGCCATGGCCACGTCACCTGGAAATAAGGCCTGATAGAGCAAGCGACTCATAACGATCTCACTCATCGTCTTGGGGGCAATACAAGCCGAGACCACAGCCCCGGTCAGGAGACAGAAAAACACCACCACTCGAGCTAGAGGAAAGCCATATCCTTCGGCTTGATTGCCATGTTGAGGGTAGGCTGACTGGTTAGCGCTACTATCGGCCATCAACACCGTCGTGCCATCAAAGACCTTCACCCGATGACCGCACCAATACTGCGCTTTGGGAACCGTCTGCTCTAACTGTTCGGCAGTTTCGGGGACTAAACGCTGCAGTAGGGACTCTGGCAATCGATTTCGGGCTTTGCTATAGGCCCCCGTATCAGAGGAAGGCGGGTCGCCCCCTGCGGCAGTGAGCCAAGTGGTGATACATTTGACCGTGTTACGCAGACTCTTATCCACCGATAACACTTGGTATAGCATTGCCCACAGCGTCACGACGGGCGTATAGACTCGATTACGGTAGGTGATTCCTTCCTCTGTGAGGATTGCTTCCAGTCTGTCTGCTGGCAGGATTTCCCGCCAAGGTAATCCTAAACTTTGGAAAAATTGTTGCTTGAGTATTTCAGCTGACTTAGGCATAGTAGAAAGTGCTTTATTGATGGCTTGCAGGGCCTCGATATATATCTATCAGGCCTTGTAGCCTTTTTCTACTTCCTGCTCTCTTAAGTCAGTGCCATTGAATTACAGTTACTATTTCCGAGGACAGCAGAAACGGGCAGGAGCAGACCAAAAAGCGAGGGAAGCGAGTCAGTATTCTAGGGTTGTGGCGCCCGTTTGTCACCTTTGTGTATGCCTTGGTCTTAGGTGGGTTTGTCAGTCAGGAATATATTGCCATGATGGATATCCAAGCCAAAGAGGCGCCACAAGAATATGAGAAAACGGGACGGATTCGCGTCATCGTGCAAGATAACGGATCGATTCATAAAAGTAATCGAATGGCAAAATAGAAATGCAACGCTTCGAAGTGGTTGGATTATCGAAAGTGATTCTGATATTCCGAGATTAACAACCTGCAATCCTCTGTAGCCTTTGGAGGTGATATGAAATGACAACTAGTACAGTCAAGTTACTTGATGTAGTCGCACTCACAGTTGATCTCCCTCAATACAATTTACGGCGAGGTCAGGTAGGTACAGTCGTTGAAACCTTGGCTGGTGGGACAGCATTTGAAGTAGAGTTCAGTGATCGTAGCGGACGCACATATGAGTCTCTTGGGCTGCGTCCAGAGCAAATTATGGTGTTATATTTTGAACCGATTGCTCCTAGCTCAATGACTGAAATGGTTACAGCATAGGCGGCATAACAATTCGCTCGGAGCGGACTGCCAAAAGATCTTGGTGCATTGCGAAGGTTACTTGCAGCCGCACAACTCCAACTACTTGCATCTTGGTTTTACAGGCAGCCAAGAGACGTTCACAAAATCCCTGCATTTGGGGACATCGCCTCATCAGGTGTAAAGCAGGGAAATAAAGAGTTTTGCGCAAACGACAATTGCCAATTTTACATAAACGGGTCTTACCCCAAACCGAAGTGCCTGATTCATGTTCTTGTGGTGTCAACCCGGCAAATGCTACAAGTTGTTGAGCTGATTGAAAATGCTCAATAGAATCAATTTCAGCCAATACACGAGCGGCGCTACTGTCCCCTATCCCCACAATGGAGGTGAGAATCTCATGTTGATGCTGTAAGGTGTCATGGGCTTGAATATGATCGAGCAATCGCTGTTTTACTGATTTCACTTGCTCCTTGAGAAACTCAATATGAGTCGAATTGAAATGAATTATTTCGATCTAAATCGTGAAGCTTGGAATCGGCGCGCTGAAATACACTTTGAATCTGAGTTTTACGATGTTGAGGGGTTCCTCGCAGGCAAAACATCATTGCGAGAGATCGAGCTAGGAGAACTTGTTGATGTCGAGGGTCGCAGCCTGCTGCACCTCCAATGTCATTTTGGACTCGACACACTCTCATGGGCCAAA
>JAKSDM010000338.1 GCA_022360135.1 Pseudanabaenales cyanobacterium
GTAAAGCGCCTGAGGCGAGAGCGCTTGAGAGCGAACTTGCGGAGAGCGACCAAGAACCTAGAAAACAGAATAGTTTGAGAGCTAGCGTTAAAGAACTATAACCTCGTCAAAGTACAAGATGTACAAGATTTGCTAGCAGCAGACCATAAAGGTAGGTGTTAGTAAACTTAATTAAGACCGGGTACGAGAGTATTCGGGGTCAAAGAGGCTTTTTACAGGTTATGCGGGTTATCTGTGTAGCTGTAGAGAGTTTCTCCAACATGGAGAGTTTGATCCTGGCTCAGGATGAACGCTCGCGGCGTGGATAAGGCATGCAAGTCGAACGACCTCTTCGGAGGGAGTGGCAAACGGGGTAGTATAAAGTAGGAACATACCCAGAAGACAGGAACAACTCATCGAAAGGTGAGCTAATACCTGATAGTCTCGCAAGAGTAAAGCTCCGGCGCTTCTGGAATGGCCTGCTCGGTATCAGCTAGTTGGTAAGGTAATGGCTTACCAAGGCGACGATCCGTAGCTGGTCTGAGAGGACGACCAGCCACACTGGAACTGAGACACGGTCCAGACTTCTACGGAAGGCAGCAGTGGGGAATTTTCCGCAATGGGCGCAAGCCTGACGGAGCAACGCCGCGTGCGGGAGGACGGCCTGTGGGTTGTAAACCGCTTTTATCAGGGAAGAAGGTCTGACGGTACCTGATGAATCAGCATCGGCTAACTCCGTGCCAGCAGCCGCGGTAAGACGGAGGATGCAAGCGTTATCCGGAATTATTGGGCGTAAAGCGTCTGCAGGTGGCCATACAAGTCTGCTGTTAAAGCTCGGGGCTCAACTCCGAATCGGCAGTGGAAACTGTGTAGCTAGAGTGCGGTAGGGGTAGAGGGAATTCCCAGTGTAGCGGTGAAATGCGTAGATATTGGGAAGAACACCAGTGGCGAAGGCGCTCTACTGGGCCGCAACTGACACTGAGGGACGAAAGCTAGGGGAGCGAATGGGATTAGATACCCCAGTAGTCCTAGCTGTAAACGATGGATACTAGGTGTTGGCCGTATCGACCCGGTCAGTATCGTAGCTAACGCGTTAAGTATCCCGCCTGGGGAGTACGCACGCAAGTGTGAAACTCAAAGGAATTGACGGGGGCCCGCACAAGCGGTGGAGTATGTGGTTTAATTCGATGCAACGCGAAGAACCTTACCAGGGTTTGACATGCCGCGAATCTAGGGGAGACCTTAGAGTGCCTTCGGGAGCGCGGACACAGGTGGTGCATGGCTGTCGTCAGCTCGTGTCGTGAGATGTTGGGTTAAGTCCCGCAACGAGCGCAACCCTCGTCTTTAGTTGCCATCATTAAGTTGGGCACTCTGGAGAGACTGCCGGTGACAAACCGGAGGAAGGTGGGGATGACGTCAAGTCAGCATGCCCCTTACATCCTGGGCTACACACGTACTACAATGCTGTGGACAAAGGGCAGCCAACCAGCGATGGTGCGCTAATCCCATAAACCACGGCTCAGTTCAGATTGCAGGCTGCAACTCGCCTGCATGAAGGAGGAATCGCTAGTAATCGCAGGTCAGCATACTGCGGTGAATACGTTCCCGGGCCTTGTACACACCGCCCGTCACACCATGGGAGTTGGCCACGCCCGAAGTCGTTACTCCAACCGTTCGCGGAGGAGGATGCCGAAGGCAGGGCTGATGACTGGGGTGAAGTCGTAACAAGGTAGCCGTACCGGAAGGTGTGGCTGGATCACCTCCTTTATAGGGAGACCTACTTCATCAAGACCGAAGTCTAAGTTAATCGGTCTGATGTTAGTCATCCCGAGGTCGGTCGAGAGTATAGGAGTTAGCTTTCAAACTATTTCAGGTTCTGGGGGAATGATTAGCTTTTTCGTTAAAGGGATGGCTAATTGTTAGCAACGACTAGTTTTGGGCTATTAGCTCAGGTGGTTAGAGCGCACCCCTGATAAGGGTGAGGTCCCTGGTTCGAGTCCAGGATGGCCCACTCTGGAAGTATGAATTTGGAATTGTGAAGTATGAATTAAGTTCATGGTTTATGGTTCATGATTCATATTTTCTGAGATGGGGGTATAGCTCAGTTGGTAGAGCGCCTGCTTTGCAAGCAGGATGTCAGGAGTTCGAATCTCCTTGCCTCCACTTTTCCTTGGAGACAGGGCCGCGTTAGGGCGCAGATGGGTCTGTAGCTCAGTTGGTTAGAGCACGCGCTTGATAAGCGCGGGGTCACAGGTTCAAATCCTGTCAGACCCACGTTCCCCGACCGTGTCATGGCTCTTCTCGTTTATTCAATCGATCTTTGATAACTGCATAAAAAGAAACAAAAACTACAATTTGAGTTCATACTCAAATAATGAAGCCGGATAAGAGTCCGGCAAACTCAAGAAAGTTACTCTGGCAGCGGAGAGGAGATAAGCACCTCTCTGAAAGTCTTTTCAAATTTTAAGAAAGGGCTGGAACAAGCTGTTAAGAGCATATGGTGGATGCCTTGGTGCTAACAGGCGATGAAGGACGTGATAAGCTGCGATAAGCTTCGGATAGCGGCAAATACGCTTTGATCCGGAGATTTCCGAATGGGGTAACCTGGCTGGGGTAATACTCAGTCGTCTCACTCTGAATACATAGGAGTGAGTTCGCGATACCCGGTGAAGTGAAACATCTCAGTAACCGGAGGAAAAGAAAGAGAATCGATTCCGTAAGTAGTGGCGAGCGAAAGCGGAATAGCCCAAACCGGGGCCTTTGGTCCCGGGGTTGTAGGGCTCCAATATGGGACTGTCAATATTAGGTTAAGCGTGTGGAAAAGCGCTCCAGAGAAGGTGAAAGGCCTGTGACCGAAAATTGCGACAGCCCTAGGATGTCCCTGAGTAGTGCGGCACACGTGAAACGTTGCATGAATCTGCGCCGACCACGGCGTAAGGCTAAATACTCGTTAGCGACCGATAGTGAACCAGTACCGTGAGGGAAAGGTGAAAAGTACCGCTGTGAGCGGAGTGAAATAGAACCTGAAACCATATGCTTACAAGGTGTCAAAGCCTCTTCGGAGGTGATGGCGTGCCTTTTGCTTAATGAGTCTGCGAGTTAGTGTTCGTAGCAAGCTTAAGTCCTTCTGGGACGCAGGCGTAGCGAAAGCGAGTCCGAACAGGGCGATTCAGTTGCGGATGCTAGACCCGAAGCGGAGGTGACCTACCTATGGCCAGGTTGAAGCGCGAGTAATATCGCGTGGAGGACCGAACCGGTGAATGTTGAAAAATTCTCGGATGAGCTGTGGGTAGGAGTGAAAGGCTAATCAAACCCCGTGATAGCTGGTTCTCCTCGAAATGTATTTAGGTACAGCGTCGCATGCTGACTGAGGGGGGTAGAGCACTGAATGAACTAGGGCCCACACCCGGGTACCGACTTCAATCAAACTCCGAATACCGTCAGGTGTAGTGCGGCAGTGAGAATGCGGGGGATAAGCTTCGTATTCTAAAGGGAAACAGCCCAGATCAGCAGCTAAGGTGCCTAAATATTGCTTAGTGGAAAGGATGTGGGACTTCACAGACAGTGAGGATGTTGGCTTAGAGGCAGCCACCATTTAAACAATGCGTAATAGCTGA
>JAKSDM010001112.1 GCA_022360135.1 Pseudanabaenales cyanobacterium
ATAGCCGCTGAACCAGTCAAGGCTCAAGACAGCCTAGACGCTTCGACTCAGGATGAGCTGCTCTGGCGGGCGATCGCTCGCCAGTTACAATTGCAGACCCTACCCGATGGCTGGCTGTACAGTGATGGACACGGACAATTTGCCTGCACCGCCCTAGGATTAACGCTGCAGGCGGCAGCGAAATATGGTGAATCTTTGCAGGCGTGCCTGACCGAACAATCCATTCAGCTGCAGGATGGTTCTGTTGCCGCTGTGTCTGTGAGTTTTGGCGGGGCGATCGGCGATCGCGACCACCCCGTAGATGCTCAATTGCTGATCGCGCAAGCAGAGCAAGCGCTAGCCCAGTCCCAACAGCGAGGCCGCAATCGCTTCCGGTTAGTACAGGTCAACCAATGAGGGAATAAAGTGTCTCCCCCTATCCGCCAGAGCTTTCCCTGCCCTCTTCAGCTTGCTTGGGAAGCGGCTAACAGCTCTGAGGCCCACTCTTCGCTGTACTCTTGATAGCTGCCATCAGGCATGATAGTACACTGCAAATTCGCGCCTTCTAAATCGGCGTTATTCAGATTGGCGTCCCGCAGGTCCGCTCCCCGCAAGTCCGCCCCCCGTAAACTTACATGCTCAAGGTTTGCCGCCCGCAGATTGGCCCCGCATACGATAGCGCCCGTCAGGCTAGCCTGGGTCAAGGTTGCTTGACTGAGGTCAGCCCCGGTCAGATTCGAGCTACTGAGTAGGGCGCTTTGGAGATTAGCTCGATGCAGGTTGACTCGGATCAGATCCGCCCCGATCAAGTTGGCCTTAACCAGATTAGCTTGCTGAAGCTTAGCTTGAACTAAATTGGCGCCTGGCAAAAAAGCCCCTCTCAGGTCCGCCCCTCGAAGATTGGCCGCCATCAGCGAAACAAAGGGTAGACTGGAGCCCGCTAGATTGGCTTGGGGAAGCACCAAATGGATAAACTCTAGCTGCCCTGTTCTATAGCTTTCAAGCAATTGGGAAACATTCATGCCGTGACGTGTCCTCTTTTTTGGGCGATTGACTCATTCTTGAGCCTAGAAGGAGAACCAGGAGAACCTCCAGGGATCCTTTTCGAGTCTGAGGTGGGACTTTTTGGGGAAAAGCATCACGCTCTGAACCGTTCAGGAGATGATTCGACTGCATAGCTCACATAAAAAGATATTCTATAGGCCAACCCCATTTCTGGAATCATCAACTTTTCTTTGAGAAATCATCACTATCTGGGCTCCAACTTAAAGTGGAAATTTTCCCTCAGGGAAAATTCGAAATTCAGGGGTCAGAATCCAGGCTATGGCTAACTTCTGAACTCTTGTAGGGCTATGCCTTTCTGTAAAGTATTCTTGCCCAGCCAGTACAGTTTGGCTTAAGTAGATACGCTAATGGATTGGGAACATTTTAATGCCCAAGGCAACCCCTGGATATGCCATCAAGCTCCTTTTCCATCCTATTGCGTCGATGTCGTTTAATTAACCAACCTGGCTCTGCTGAACTGGTTGATATTGCGATCCAGGATAACCAGATCAGGGCGATCGCCCCCCAACTCCGCCAAACCGCCGACCAGGAAATTGATGTTGATGGTCAGCTAGTCAGTCCTCCCTTCGTCGAATCCCATATTCATCTGGATTCCGCCCTCACCGCTGGTCAACCCCGCTGGAACCAAAGCGGCACGCTGTTTGAGGGGATTGAAATTTGGCGAGAACGCAAGCAGGACCTAACCCTAGAGGATGTTAAAGCAAGGGCGATCGCGACGCTCAAACTCCAGGCCAGCCAAGGGGTGCTCTTTGTCCGCAGCCATGTCGATGTGAGTGAACCCGGTCTGACAGCACTGCAGGGACTCCTAGAAGTGCGGCAGGCGGTTAAGGACTGGATGACGCTGCAGGTGATGGCGTTTCCGCAGGATGGAATCTATGGCGCTCCCAAAAATGAAGCGCTCTTGGAGGAAGCATTGGAGCGAGGGGCGGATGGGGTGGGGGGTATTCCCCACTATGAACTGACGCGTGAGGAGGGGGTGCGATCCGTCCATCGGGTGTTCGAATTAGCCGCCAAATATAATCGGCTGATTGACGTCCACTGTGACGAAGTTGATGACGACCAATCTCGTTTTTTAGAGGTGATGGCCGCTTGCGCCATCCGCAGTGATCTCGGTTCTGGCGTGACTGCCAGCCACACGACTGCATTCGGCTCTTACGATAATGCCTATGCCTTTAAACTCATGGCCTTTTTAGAACGCACCCAGATTAACTTCATCGCCAATCCGTTGATTAACATTACCCTCCAAGGTCGCACCGACACCTATCCTAAACGTCGCGGGGTGACTCGGGTGAAGGAACTCTGGGGTCATGGCCTGAATGTCAGCCTGGGCAATGACTGTATCCAGGATCCCTGGTATAGCTTGGGAACGGCCAATATGCTGGAGGCGGCGGCGATGGCGGTTCATGTTTGTCAGATGACGGGGATGGATGAGATTAATGCCTGTTATGACATGGTGACGATCCATGGGGCAAAAACGTTGAATCTGCAGGATGACTATGGCGTGGAGGTAGGGAAGCCAGCCAATTTGATTGTGCTGGACGCCAGCGATCGCTACGACGCCATCCGCCGTCGGGCCACGGTTCGATATGTGATTTCTCAGGGCCAACTGCTGGTTCAAACGGAACCACCCAAAACACAGTGGCATGGGGATGAAAGGTGAGGGATTAGTTCGG
>JAKSDM010001731.1 GCA_022360135.1 Pseudanabaenales cyanobacterium
AAAAAAATAAAAGGCGGAAAAAATTGGGAAGCGGAAACAGATATTTCCCGACTCCCCACTTCATCACTCCAATGCCTCGAAATGCTTTGCCCCCGTGGTGATTCCTCAGTTACGCGGATGATTGAATCCTCGATCCTAAGGAGGGCGGGTTTAATAGTCGGTTTGATTCTGGAATCACTCAGCAAGGGCGAGTGACCATTCGCCCTTGCATCTAGATAATTTGTTAAGTCTACCTAATCCAGCTGTTCTTCCCCGATGTCTTCAAGTGGTGGTGGGACATCACCCGGGATACGCAGTTCCTCTACCAACTGCTGAACTTCCAAAGGAGGCGGTGCAGTTAGCCGAGAAACAGTCAATGCGACCACAAAGTTGATGAACATCCCAACGGCGCCGATTCCCTCAGCTGATACGCCAAAGAACCAGGGCTGCATCTCGTAGAACTTGACTCCTAGAATGTATGAAGTGGTAAAGATTAGGCCCGTCAACATGCCGGCGATCGCCCCTTCCCGATTCATCCGTTTATCAAAGATACCCAGAATAATCACCGGGAAGAAGCTAGCGGCCGCTAACCCAAAGGCGAAGGCGACTACCTGGGCGACAAAACCGGGAGGATTGATGCCGAAGTAGCCCGCAATGGCCACCGCAAACCCCACCATGATTCGGCCCACCATCACCCGTTGAGACTCCGAGGCATTGGGGTTAACCATGCGGAAATAAACATCGTGGGCGACTGAGCTAGAAATCACCAACAACAATCCCGAGGCTGTAGACAACGCGGCGGCAAGGCCACCCGCCGCCACTAGGGCGATCACCCAGGGGGCCAGATTCGCCACCTCTGGCGTTGAGAGCACGATAATATCGCGGTCGATGGTAATTTCACTGGTTTCTTCCTCAGGGGTTAATTCGATTACACCATCGGCGTTCTTATCATCAAAGGCCAACAGACCCGTGTTTTCCCACTTGCTGGCCCAATCCAGCTGACGCACCTCTGCAATCGTGTGATTATGCAAGCTGTCAATCAGGTTATAGCGGGCGAAGGAAGCGACCGCAGGGGCCGTGGTATATAGCAAAGCAATGAACAGTAGCGCCCAACCGGCTGAAAAGCGAGCGGCTTTGACATTGGGAACGGTGTAGAAACGAACAATCACATGGGGCAGCCCGGCGGTTCCCACCATCAAGGCGATGGTGATGAATAGAACATCCAGCATGGATTTGTTAACAAAGGGTTGGGTATATTCCTGAAACCCTAGATCCAGCTGAACTTGATTGAGCTTTTCGACAATATCGCTGAAGGTAAACGCAAATTGGGGAATAGGATTGCCGGTCAGCACCCAGGCGATCGCAATGGCTGGAATCAAGTAAGCAAAAATCAGCACCATGTACTGCGCCACCTGAGTCCAGGTGATGCCCTTCATGCCGCCCAAAACTGCAAAGAAGGCGACGATAATCATGCCAATGATGACGCCGGTTTCAATATTCACCTGCAGAAATCGGCTGAACACGATGCCCACTCCTCGCATTTGACCCGCCACGTAAGTCAGCGATACAAAGATGGCGGCAATCACCGCCACCAAGCGAGCCACATTGGAGTAATATCGATCGCCGACAAAATCCGGTACGGTGTACTTGCCAAACTTGCGTAGATAGGGCGCTAGCAACAGCGCCAGCAGAACATAGCCGCCGGTCCAGCCCATCAGGTAAATCGAACCGTCGTAACCCATAAAGGAAATTAGACCAGCCATGGAAATAAACGAGGCGGCGGACATCCAGTCCGCCGCCGTGGCTGCGCCATTGGCGATCGCAGGCACCCCGTGATCAGCGACAAAAAAACCTTTGCTGTCTCGCACTCGCGATCGCCAACCAATGTAAAGGTAAAGCAGAAAAGAAATGAGCACGAATACAGTTGTCCAGGCTTCAACTGGCATAGCCCCCCCTTATTTAATTTCTCGCTGTTCCGGTGTTTTCATTGGCTCGCGAATGCCATATTTGCGGTCAAGCTTATCCATTTGGATAGCGTAGATAAAAATCAGGGCCACGAAGACATAGATGGAGCCTTGCTGAGCTACCCAAAAGCCAAGGGGAAGACTACCTAGCTTAATTGCATTTAAGGGCTGAACCAATAGAATGCCAAAAACCAGAGATACTAACGCCCAAACAATCAGTAGATTTCGGATCAGAGCTTTGTTGGCGCGCCAGTAAGCTCGCTGCTTATCTAGATTCATAAATTATTTCCTGATGAGCGCCTGACTCAATGCAACTGCACTGGCTTATTCCTGGAAGAAATTACCTGCAGTTTCTTGAGAGTCAGGTATTTAATGTTTTGAATTATTAGGGGTAAAGGTCTTAGGAAAATTGAAGATTTGTATCGACTTTGGCGTTAAATTGCGGGTCAGTTCTCACCAATTGTGCAGCAGGAACGTGTGAGATAGGTGACCTATCCATGAGTTTTATTTGCAGAACTCAACGTTGGAGACTATTGGATTGGCTGGAGTTTAGCCAATGAAAACGGCTTAATTCTTACTGGCCGGGCAGGTCAGCGCACAGATGGGTTTATTGATGAGTGAGTGGTTGGCGTTGAGGGTAAGCCTGATAGCAAGACCTGGCGCACCGATGGTTAGGAAAGTTGAGCTCGCTATAGAACAAAATTAGTGAACTCATAGCGACTATGCTTAGTGTGTCAAAACGATCAATAACGCAAGTTTCTGACAGGAGGGCTTGCTATCGAGGATCAAAAAGCGGTAGGACTACTGAATGAGACTGTTTCGATATATTCAAAACTTTTGGACTTTGTTATCCAAGAACAGTTTGATATAAAGAACAGCTTCAAGAATATATTTTTTTTGGGATATTGGGTTCAGCCTATGTATGGCTAAAGCAGGGATAAACAGAAAGTGATTATGGGAAAAACGGGTGAATTGCTTGTATAAAACTACGCTACGGTGCCCATAACCCCCTAAGCTCCAATCATAAAACCGCTAGGAAATACTCTTTGGTTTGTTTTTTTGTTAACTCATCTAAATTATCTATCCCTTAGTTCTATCGTATCATTATATACATTGCTTATATCCGCGCATGTCGAAATCCTATTTCACGACCACAAGATTAGCCGCTACTTGGGTTAGCGCCTTAGCTGGAACCCTGTTTTGTTGGACCAGCGCCAGCTTATCCGCTTCCGCTAATAAGCAACTGACGCGTGATCGCGCCTTAAATAGGGTTGCAAATAGGACAGAAAGTGAACCATGGGCGGTCGAATTGAACTCGATATCTGCTTCTGAGGCAAAGGTTGAGGGTGCACAGGGTTTGGGGACAAAAGGCGTCCAACGGGCTTCATCAAACAGTACACTCACCAATGACGGACCGACTGTTGAGCTTGACTCAATCTTGGGTATCTCTGAAACGCCCTCTATGAGCCCTACTGGACCGAGGTTTTCGCCTCCCAGGACTGATCAGGCGCCAAACATACAACCGTTGGAAAACCTGGATGATCAAGCGGCTCCGCCAGGGCTCAATGTAGAGCCGGGGAATTATCCCATCAATCCTTACCTGTCCCTGGCAATGCAGCAGGAGTTGGATAATTTAGTGGGTCGTTTTGAGAGTGCGTTCTTCCGAGCCGCTTCTGCCAATCAGGTCTCTGAACTGGGCGCCAGTTCCCATGACCCAACCCTAAGAGCCAGCGCTGCCGAGTCGGATATGGGCGGCCTTGCCAGTGAGATAATCCGCCATCCGGTTCTGGCTGAAGCGCAGAAACTCATTCTGGACTGGCCTGAGCTGATTGAGCAAAGAGCTTATGGCGAGGCTCGTCAGCGCTGGTTGGCGGTTCGTCAAGCCTTGTGGGATAACTTCCCTATCGACCAACCGTTTGCTCAGCCAGAAATTCGCGCCATATGGCTGGATCGAGGCGCTATTGTTCAGGCCGGTTCCCGACGTCAACTGGCTGAGATATTCGATCGGCTGGCAGAAGCAGGGATCAATACCGTTTTCTTTGAAACTGTTAATGCTGGTTATCCCATCTATCCCAGCCGAGTTGCTCCCCAGCAGAACCCGCTGACCCGTCACTGGGATCCGCTGAAGGAGGCCGTCGCCCTTGCCCATGAACGCAATATTGAGTTACATGCTTGGGTCTGGGCATTTGCTGCTGGCAATCAGTTGCATAACACTATCCTTAACCTGCCAACCACCTATCCAGGGCCATTGATTAATTCCCATCCTGATTGGGCGGCCTATGACAATCAGGGCAATCTGATTCCCCATGGGCAAACCAAGCCATTTCTAGATCCCGCCAACCCTGAGGTGCGTAACTATTTGCTGCGACTTTTGGCAGAAATGGTTAGCAACTACGACTTAGATGGAATTCAGCTGGATTATATTCGCTATCCCTTCCAAGATCCCGGGGCAAATCGCACCTATGGCTACGGTATCGCTGCTCGTCAACAGTTTATGCGGATGACGGGGGTAGATCCGATTGAGCTTTCTCCCCGACGAGATCCGCTGGCAATAGAGTCTGAGCAACGACGGCAGCGTTATTTGTGGGAGCGTTGGACAGACTTTCGGATTGAACAAATTAACACCTTTGTGGCAGAGGCCTCTCGATTGGTGAAACGACAACGTCCCGACATAGTTATGTCAGCGGCGGTGTTTGCACACTCTGAGCATGAACGGTTGCAGAAACTTCAACAGGACTGGGAAACCTGGGCGGAACAAGGAGATATCGATTGGATTGTACTCATGAGCTACGCCAGGGATACCAATCGGTTAGAGCAGCTTGTTCATCCTTGGTTGGTAGAGAATGACTATGGATCTACCCTGGTGCTTCCTGGGATTCGGTTATTGAATCTGTCGCAGTCAGCTACGGTTGATCAGGTACAAGCATTGCGAGATCTGCCTACGGGGGGCTACGCTCTGTTTGCTGTGGCAAATTTGACTAGTGGTCTGCAAACCATTCTGAACCGCACTCAAGGACAATCTGCTGCTGATTCTCCAGCGCTCATTCCCCAGAGAGAACCCTTTCAAGTAGCGTCTGCTCGATTCCTGGCGCTTCAACAAGAGTGGAATTGGCTCCTGGAAAATCACCAACTCTGGATGGATCAGCAAAGCCTTGAGCGGTGGACTGCTGAGATCACGGGTATAAAACAAAATCTTGTCGACTTGGCTAATGATCCCTCCGCTACCCGACTGGCTCAGACACGGTCAAGTCTCAGCCAGTTACAGGTTATGCTAGGAGAAGGTTTTATCGATATCCGAGCGGCTAGTAGTCGGGATTACCGTCTGCGTTCTTGGCGGAATCGCCTGATTACTATCGAGCGGCTATTGACCTATGGGGAACACAGATTGCTATAGCTAGACTCAAGTAATCAACTGTTCTGTCTGTTTTTCAAATACGTGGAAGGCATCCATGTCAAAAATCATATTGACAGAATCGCCCACCTTCATCTCAGAACGCCGATCCACTCGCGCTACAAACTGGTTATGGCTAGGGGTTGTGAGATAGCCAATCACCTCGTTTCCCATCATTTCGGTCATACAAACCTCCGCTTTGACGTGAGCAGCCTTGATGCCTGGAGGTACATAGTTGGGATCATGGATGTCTTCAGGACGGATGCCAAAAATGACGGGTTGGTTTCGGTAAGGTAAGTAGGCAACTGTCCGCTCTAATGGTAGTTTAAGCTGGAATGCATCGGTCGTAATCGACAAATTTTCTCTAGCGCCTGTGAGAGCGCCCTCAAAAAAGTTCATAGCTGGACTGCCAATAAATCCAGCTACAAAGACATTTTGGGGATGATTATAGAGGTTTTGGGGCGTATCTACTTGTTGCAGCACCCCCTGATTGAGGATCGCAATCCGAGTGCCCATCGTCATTGCCTCCACCTGGTCATGGGTAACGTAGATAAAGGTGGCGCCAAGTTCCCGATGCAGTTTGCTGATCTCCGTCCTTGCCTGTACCCGCAGCTTAGCATCCAGATTAGATAATGGCTCGTCCATTAAAAATACAGCTGGATCCCGCACAATCGTCCGACAAACCGCCACCCGCTGTCGCTGGCCTCCAGAAAGTTCTCTGGGCTTGCGTTGCAGCAGCTGTTCAATTCCCATCTGGTGGGCGGCTCGCTCCACGCGCGCCTGGATTTCCCGCTTGCTCTTACCCTGCAGCTGCAGGCTGAAGGCCATATTCTCATACACCGACATATGGGGATAAAGGGCGTAGGACTGAAACACCATGGCAATGTCCCGATCCTTAGGCGACATGTCATTGACCCGCCGTTCACCGATATAGATATTGCCCTCTGTCACATCTTCCAAGCCTGCCAACATCCTCAGGGAAGTTGTTTTACCACACCCCGACGGTCCCACAAATACCAAAAATTCTTGATCCTCAATCTCTATATTGAGGTTATTGACGGCGACAAAATCATCAAATCGTTTGGTAACGCATTCAAAGGTAACACTAGCCATGTATAGATTTTGGATTTTAGATTTTGGATTTTAGATGGGGGACTCGGGATTGGAGATTGGGGATTAGGCTAATAGCGCTCGGCATTCCTTACCCCTTCACTGAACCAGCTAATAATCCTCTCACAAAGTAGCGTTGTAGGGAAAAGAAGACAATCAACGGTACAACCATCGTAACGAATGCTCCTGCGGTGAGGATGTGCCAGTCTTGCCCCCGTGAACCAACCATATTAGTCAGTCTTAAGGTAACTGGGGCGACGTCAGGCGTACCGCCTAAATATACCAACGCCACCAATAAATCGTTCCAGACCCAGAGGAATTGGAAGACGGCGAAGGAGGCGATCGCAGGCATCGACAAGGGCACAATCAGGCGCGTAAAGGTTTTCAGATGGGAGGCGCCATCCACAGCGGCGGCTTCAATCAAATCCCTTGGCAGAGCCCCGATGAAGTTTCGCAACAGGTATATCCCTAACGGCATGCCATAGCCTGTATGGGCCAGCCATACCCCCAGGAAGGTTCCAGCCATACCCAACTGATTGTAGGAGCGTAATACCGGGATCAGGGTCATTTGCAAGGGCACCACCAATAAGGCCACAACCATGATAAATAACGCCTGTCGACCCGGAAACGTCATCCAGGAAAAAGCATAGGCGGCAAAGGTGGCGATCGCAATCGGAATCACGGTCGCTGGAATCGAAATGGTCAAGCTGTTGAGAAACGCCTGTCCCATTCCCTCAGCGGTCAGTACATTTGCATAGTTTGCTAGACTGTACTGAGTAAAATCAAATGGATGCTGCAATACAGTCCACCATCCTGTTTGCAGCACATCGTCTGGGGGACGAATAGAGCTAATTAACAGTCCTACACTCGGCAGCGTCCAGATGACAGATACTATCACTAGTGCGATATGCACTGGCGTTTGGGCAAAAAACTCCCGTAAGGCATGGAGCACTAATTGTTGCCCTTGAAGTGGACGTCGATATCCTCGCTTTTGGCTCTTATTAATATCCATCCATATTCTATAGCTGAAAGCTAAACCATAGCTTAAACCGTCTCGGAGGTCAGAAGATAGGAGACAGAAGGCAGGAGGCAGAAACTAGGATTCAAGAGAGGCAAAACTTCGCACCCCACCAATCCAAAATCCAAAATCCCCTCTTCCCTCACCGCATTGCCTCCTGCTCCCGAAACCGGCAAATATTCGCAATCATGACTGGAATAATCGCTAATAGGAGAATAACTGCGATCGCACTCCCCCTGCCATAGTCCCGAAAATTGAACATCTCTTTGATCATCCGGCTGGCGATCACTTCGGTCCCCTGGTTGCCGGCTGTCATCACAAATACAATATCGAACACCTTAAGCACCAGAATGATCACCGTCGTCGCCACTACTAAAATAGTGGAGCGAATCATCGGAACAATAATTCGCCAGAAAACCTGGATCTCATTCGCCCCATCCATCCGCGCCGCCTCCAGGATATCCTGGGGAATCCCCTTTACCGCTGCTGATAGCAGCACCATGCAAAATCCGGTCTGCAGCCAGATCATGATGGCGATCAGCGCAAAGTTGTTAATCGACCGTTCCACTAGCCATCCTATGGGTTCAAATCCCAGTCCGGTGAGGAGGGCGTTGAGCAGGCCAATCTGCTCTGCGCCTATCGGCCGAAAATCGTAGATAAATCGCCAGATTACACTTGCCCCGACGAAGGAAATCGCCATGGGCAGGAAGATCAAGGTCTTGGGGACAGGTTCGTAGTGCACCCGATCCATTAGCACGGCAATCAGCAATCCCAAACTAACACTGACCCCTGTCACTAATACCAGCCAGAGGATATTGTTACGGAATGCTTGCCAAATCACCTTGTCGGTTAGCAGGTCGATGTAGTTGGTGAGGCCGATAAAGGTGCGCGATCGCTTGTCAAACAAGCTGATGTAAATCGTGTTAAAGGTCGGTAATATCAGGTAAGCCGTCAAAACGGTTAGAGCCGGTCCCAGATAGATCCAGGGCAAAATGCGATTTCGCCACTTAGGCGCAAACCACTCTATTAGCAGGTTTGCGCTGTAAAACAAGGCAATAACGCCGCCAGAACCAAGCAGAATTGCCAGAATGACGCTGAGCACCTTGGTCAGAATGGGCATAACTTAATATAGCAATGAGTCGCCTATCCCCTAAACTATGCCATACCAAGAATTTGCGCAGTAACCCGCAACTAGTCAGGAACCATTTTAATTTCAAATTTCCTTGCTCCTTGGCAACCCTCTCGCAAGTCTGACAAATCAGCCAGAAGCTTGATGAAGTTTATGCTGAAGGTTCATAGATCAAAGGGGATACCGCTAAACTTCTATGAATTAAGAGGGTGTTTGAAAAGTGCTGTCGCCGACTGATAGGAACGAAAAGGTTATCGTTTCAGACTTTTCAGATACCCTTTAAGACTGTCGACTTCTTAGACCTAAGAGGATGTTTTAAAAGGGTCAACTTACGTGCCGTAGGCCACCTAAGCCAATTTCAGAAGGGCTTCAAATGCCTATTCTGTCGTGTGGTTTCTAGGTGGCTCAGGTAGCCAAACACTGTCTTGAGGACTTTTCAAACACCCTCTAA
>JAKSDM010000108.1 GCA_022360135.1 Pseudanabaenales cyanobacterium
CTTACTTTTTGGACACCTTATGCTTACTGACGCCGAGATTGGGAAATCCTAAATTGATCATCAGAAAAACGGCGTGAGAGAACATTCATTGCCATTTTTTCTGTTCATAACATTTAGGAGTTTTGGAACAATGTCTCAGTCGGCTCTGAATATCTTGTCTCGCAAGTGGCTGTCATGTGGGTCATTACTTGTGGGGGTAGGGATCTGTGTCGTGGGTATCCAGGCCTCAGCCTCAGCAACTGAAACCATCATCCTTACCTATGATGCGGATCGGGTGGATGTCACCGTTCCTGAAATGGAGCATTTTGCCACAACGGGAGAACTGTCGCCTCCACTACAAGCATTCTTTGACACGACCGAAAAAGTGCCCACTCAGTGGAGTAGTATTCTCAATGATCAGGTTCAGATCCCCAGCTTTATTGAATCTTTTTTGCACAGCACTAGGGGGCGTTATGTCCTCCATCAATTTGATCAGTTCATCCATGATTCGGGTTCTCAAACCCTGATTAATATAGATGATGCGATCGCCGAAGCCATGAATGATGGTTCAATTTCCCTGCTTGAAATTATCCGAGATTACCCAGAAGACTCAGTCACGATCAATCTCAATGAAGTGGAAACCATTTACACCGAAGTGAGTACATTGATTCAAGAGGTTGAGCAGGGACATTGGGAAGTTGCAGCTCAAGATTTTCTTCAGAATGTGCTTTGTCACTGTCAGAGCTATCACAATTCTGAAGAGGGCTTTGCATCAGAAAATCTGACCTCTGAGAGTCATGTTTCATTGGCGACCGGAACAGTTTCGTGTTCTGACTCAGCGGCTGCAGCCTTGCACTCAGAAGAAGTGATGACTCAACTCTAATTCCTCTTTGATTTTTTGTTGGGAGTTGCAGAAATAAGGTGCGTGGGCAATGCCAACCCTACGGCTGATTGCTGACTGCTGGATTCTTCCCTAATTACACGCCCTAATAGGTACTGTTTTATTCCTGAATTCACCTCAATTATTTGGAGAGTTTTGAACCATGAAATTGATGCCTTTTCTCAACCGTTGCGTCACCCGCTATTTTCCTGGTGTGCTGACACTAACTGCCGTCAGTGTGCTATCGGTTGGCGGGTCGGCGATCGCTGCTGATGAAGTTGTCTTTACCTACGGTTTCCTAGGTCGAACTGTGTCGATAGAAGAATTTGAAGAACTGGCTGAAACCGGTCGAGCAACCGGAACGCTTAGATTTTTATTGAATGTGACGGGTGAGGATCCTGAAAAAGTCCGTGAGGTCTTGACCTATGAAGTAGATGCCGATGTGGTATTGGTCGACGGTGTCTTAAATACCGATGTGGGCGAATTTTTCCTCTCTGAATTGGGACGAGTGTTAGAAACTCATCGCCATGTGGCGGGTGTCCAGGCGCTCCGTGGCGCTTTAGTGCTTGCCGCCAGTACCGATAACACCATTTCTCTACTCGAATTTATCCAGAAATTCCCCACGGATCAACTTTATGTAAACGGGGCGGAACTGGCGCGAGAAGTGCGGGAAGTGAATGTCGTGTTAGGAGAAATTAATGGGTTTATTGAGCATCTAGACTGTGGTTGTGGAACCCAAACGGCGCAGTATTCGGCTCAATAAAAAGTTGTAGGTATTGCTAATTAGCCGTGTGAAGTGAGATCGATGAAGCAGGCGCAAGATAGACAAAGTGACGGGCGCCAATCGCTGAGATAGATAATGAAGGATGTTGTGATGGGCGCGGTCTAACGACCTTTGCCCATCCTTCTGTTACGGATTGGCGATCGCACCCAAAGCCCCTAACGATGCCTTTTCAGCCTCAGTCAATCCAGCAGCGCCAGTAACATTCATGCCTTCATAGGGACGTTGGCCTCTGAATAGGCTTAATTGAGCGCCGGTTTGGATATCCCAGAGCCGGATGGTTTCATCTTCGCCGCCACTAGCAAGGATAGGTTGGCAGGGATGGAAAGCCAGCCCAGAGATGACACCGTCGTGACCAGTGAGGGTTTGAATGCAGTCCCACGTTTTGGTGTCCCAAAGGTGGATCGTGGCGTCAAAATCGCCGCTGGCTAGTAACTGACCATCGCC
>JAKSDM010001264.1 GCA_022360135.1 Pseudanabaenales cyanobacterium
AGTAACTTCAAGCGAATTCGGCTTGTCCTGAGGTTAGCCACTCAGTCTTCTCGACTATTGCTTACACTGCTGGCTTGCGTCTTATTCAGTAGTGTTTTGGCGTTTCGTCGCGCTCCGTTTTCGGTGTCCTTGGTCCAAGCGCTCCCAAGGGGAGCAGATCTTTGGGCTGATTGGAAACCCAATCTACTGAAGACCGCTCAGTCTATGCGGCAAGTCAAAATAGACCTTTACCAAGCGCAATATGCGTTAGAAACCCGTGATCAGCTCTCAACTGACGCCTCCCATACGTCAGATCATCAGACCTCTGAGCCGCCGACTGTCGCCCAGTCTCAGCCACCTCAGACGGCGGCGATTCTGCAACCGCCAACGCCCCCCCTGGCGGTTCTCCCACCTGAACGGCCGGCTGTCGCTAATCCGGCCTTGACCATTGACGCCGCCCTGGAGATGCGAGTTGCGATCGCAGCAGACAGGGCTTCACTTTCAATCGGCGCCTCTACGCCAACTCGGATTTTTGACGCCAATGGATCAGTCTATGAAATTCCAGCTCAGACGACTTATCGCGTCCAACCCAATCAGCAGGGAATTGGCTTTGGCGACTGGCGACTGGCCCACGCCATTTGGATTGAACCGTCTCAAGGCGGTCATATCTATGTGGGCGATCGCGGATATCGCGGGCGATTACTGTTGAGTAAGAAAGGCGACAGCCTGCTAGCAGTCAACTATGTCTTATTAAGGGATTATCTGTTCAGTGTCGTGGGTAGTGAAATGTATCTGGATTGGCCGATCGAGTCTCTGAGGGCTCAAGCTGTGGCGGCTCGCTCCTATGCCCTAACGCACCACGTCCGCCCCGCCAGTTCCGATTACGACCTTGACAACACTCAAAGGTTTCAGGCGTATAAGGGCGTCGCCAGAGAAGCCAACACCACCCATGTGGCGGTTCAATCGACTTCAGGTGAGTTCATCAGCTATCAAGGCGGCATTGTAGAGTCCCTCTATGCAGCTTCGGATCAGATTGTGATTGAAGCCCATGGAGGACAAGGAATGAGTCAACGGGGAGCGATGGAATTGGCCAAGCAAGGCTATAACTATCAACAAATTTTGGGGACTTATTATCCAGGTACGGGCTTGGCTCGACTTGAGGTGCAGCAGTAGATCGCACTGCCTCTGCTAGGACAGGATAGGCAAAGGCGTTGGGGAAGGGGAAAAGGGCAGGGGAGGCAGGGAGGTAGAGGAGCAGGGGAGGCGGAAATAATAGATGCAGGATTCAGGGAGGGTGTCAGGGAATTCAAACATTTATTTATTTTTATTTGCAGATTCTTAAGAATAGTTCGTGTTATGTTGTCTACTTGATATCAACTTCCTTTCTATCAACTCTTTAATCGATATCAGTAATGGACTTTACAACTACCTTGGGACTCATGGCAGGGACATTGACAACAATGGCCTATCTGCCGCAGTTAGTCAAAACCTGGAAGTCAAAATCAGCCGAAGATATTTCCTGGAGTATGCTAATTACACTCTGTATAGGCATTCTGCTTTGGTTGATTTATGGTACATCCATTCATGATGTACCCGTTATTTGCGCCAACATGGTC
>JAKSDM010000831.1 GCA_022360135.1 Pseudanabaenales cyanobacterium
ACCCTACGGAATATCAGGGCTTTTAGCGATTTATAAACTCTTATTTCAGTGCCATTCGAATTATGGCCAGCAAGGTTTCGCTAATAAAATTCGCTAAGCGTATCCAGGCGGAAATCGGTGCGTCGGATGTCCTGATTGTGTTTCTCTCAGAGTAGTCTGTCCTTGCTGTGAGTTAGAAGCCCATGACTGGCGGCAGATTGAATGAAATAATCATGGGATAGCAAACTCCAATATCAAGGCTGTGTTACAGAACCATAAAAAATTAAATAGCAGGGAGTGCGATGAAAAATTCTCTCTTGTGTAAACGGTTAGCTGTTTGTTGGTTGTTATCGGGTAGTGTTGTTCTGCTCAGTCTAACGGATAAGCAACCAGATCGTGCTTTTGCAGGCGGCTTTTCGTATGCTCCAGAAGCCAATCCTACAAATCCTGCAGGTAGTCAGGGAGCCTCCGGTTTAGATAATGCCTCGGCTATTTTTTACAACCCTGCCGCCTTGATGCGATTGGAAGATAGTCAGGTTTTTATTCGGCAAGATCTGACGATCAACACGCCTAAATTTCAGGACAAGGGTTCAGAGCTGTTTCCTGGGGAGCCTTTGTCCGGGGGCGACGCCAGTGCAAGTGCGGAGGTGTTAATCCCGAGCTTTGCTGCTTCCCATCGGATATCAGACGATGTCGCCATTGGCGTCAGTATTGACGCGCCCTTTGGTCTAGCGACCCTTTATCCAGATAACTGGTCGGGTCGGTATCAGGCGATTGAATCACGACTCTCGACGATCAACATCAACCCTGCCATTGCCGCTAGCGTGACAGATGATTTGGCTGTGGGGTTAGGCGTCAATCTCCAATACGCCGGAGCTGTTTTGTCGAACGCCATCGACTTTGGATCTCTAATCGCTTTAGGGGGAGCGTCGCCTGTCCCTCAACAATTAGACGGATTGGTGGAATTGCAAGGAGAGGATTGGAGTTGGGGGTGGAATGCGGGAATTCTGTACGAGCCAACCGATACAACCCGGATGGGCTTAGCCTATCGTTC
>JAKSDM010001333.1 GCA_022360135.1 Pseudanabaenales cyanobacterium
CGCCCACCTCAACTGGATTATTTGTGGCGGCAGCGGGTTCAGTCTACGTCGCCAACGGCCCGAGGGACCAGAGTTGACAGAGGTATTTCCGGCGACAGAGAAGTCTGAAATGAGTCAAACCCGGCTCGTGGCAAAGTCTCAGCTTTTTGTCGGTCTGACCGGCCATAAGACCGAACGCCGACGGCCTTATTCGTTTCTCCGGATTGATGTTCAGGCAGGGCGTCCACCCAAGTTTGTCATCCGTCCGTTTATCTCTGAGCGCTATCACCAATTGTGGAATGATTATGCCTTGGATCCTTTGGTAATTTGAGGATTGACTTCCAGGCTTTTGTCAGTCAACTAGAGTCTGGAGGTGACGAGCATCTGCCCAAGCACAAGGTTGACCCATCCAATTCATCAAGGCGCCGTACACCCAGTTGCCTGTTTCGTTATGCTCCATGACCGTAGCGGTGGTGCTGGCCAGAGTTTCGTTACCCCGGCCTCTCGCAGCATGTAGAATGCCTGGTCGATGCCGGCCGATACGCCGCTCTAGGACAGAATGCGTGGATTCTGCGTGTCCGGGTTGTCGACGTACTGGGCGCCCGGAATGACCCTTTAAATCGGTAGATCAGAGGTGAAGTGAGGCAAACAAAAAACCCCCAGATCTAATGGCTGGGGGAGTTATATTGATATTTTTATCGGGGGTTTTGGTCGAAGCGCCTGACTCCGTTGATGTTCAAGTTACTTCTATCATATTTCTTCTTCAGTTAGTCGCCATCAGCGCTTTTGCGGACCGATATGGGACATGTGGCTGAGCTTTAATGGATTGGCTAATGAAGAATTGATTGCACATTGAGTAAAGTGCAGGGTAGGGTCATTTTCATAGCCTGTCAAATCAGATGAGGCTTTCAAGCTCTAAAAAGGGGTAGTTAATGTTCTATAGCCAATTAACTGCCGTAATTTGTGTGTTTTATTTGATTTCTTCCAATAAGGCTTCGTTCGCTTTGGCAGTCTCCAGCAAGAATACCCTTGCCTCACTGTGGGACTCAAATGTGGCAGACTGCTTCCAACAATATTTCTGTTCGCCAGATTTGGGCTCCCAGATTTTCACTAAAGTTCCTCTAGAGGTTTGAGACATCTGCCATTGCAGATTAACAGGAGAAATAGAGAGATTGGTCGTAAGAGATTTCAACATAGTGAAGGCGCTCCCCAGTAAAAAACGTCACTATTGGCGCTTACATCTCAATTTTCAACCCGGTGAGCGTCTACCGGGTTCGGCTAATTGGCCGAATAACATTGGCAAAAATACCTAATTAAAATCTAGATCTTTTATCATACATTATTTTGGCGGTGTATACACGATTGATTGACCATCGTAATACCCTTTGTAATAAGTATCCAGACAATGCCGCATCACCTCTTGATGCTTAAAGGCAAGCCCCATCGTCAATGCCTTTTCTAACGAAAACCACTGTGCCTGCAGTACTTCATCCGTTGAGACTTGTGGCTGTAGCTTTGGTAATTCTGCCGTTGGTCCCAGGAAGAACATTAAGGGGAACCTGAGGGTGACATTTTGTCTGCGGATCGGCTGACTGAATACGTAGTATGGCTGATCAAGCGAACCCAAAAACCGATAGTTAACCTGAAGCTGAG
>JAKSDM010001273.1 GCA_022360135.1 Pseudanabaenales cyanobacterium
AAAAGCCAAGGTCGAAGTTTAACTCAAAGAAGCTGAAACACAGAGGCATTGGAACTAAATTGGAGAGATTGACCTTTGCCATCTCCAACACGGCGTATGCCATTCCCAACAGTGCTTAGAGCTTATCCGAACAGTATTGACACCGTAACCGAGTATGATGCGGTTGACTACTGTCCTAAGCGAAAGCATGATGTGGTGATCGCTAATCCGCCATTTGGTCGGGTGCGAGATGGTCAAGGACAGCCTCGACGGTTTGACATTCCGGGAAATCGCAGAGGTACGAGTCAGATTGATCAGGCGATCGCGCTTTGGGCGCTAGCGGCGATGAAGGATAATGGGCGAGCCGTGCTGATTCTGGGCGGCAAGCTGGGGGATGATGAAGCAACCCGTTCAGAGCGCTACAACAGTTTGGAGAGCCGAGGATTCTTCAAGGTTCTTTACGACCGCTATCACATCACCCAACACCTTTCAATCTGGGGATGCCTCTATCGCAAACAAGGGGCGGGTTGGCCCATCGATCTGATTGTGATTGAGGGACGAGGACAGGCTCGATTACCCCTGCCAGCCGCCAAAGTCCCTCCCCTCTATAAATCTTTTGCTGAGCTAAAGGATCTATTGCCGAATGAACCACTCCACACTCGAACTGCCGACCTACCAGGATTACAGCAACTATCTCTGGGTTTGGAAACCGCAGGAAACAGGCGATCAGGGGCTGTTCCTGGTGAGAGTCCCCCTCCTTCTCAAACAGATGAGCTGGCGGACTTACCTCCATCTGATGATGCTGCGGATTCAATGGATGATTCAAACCGGCCTGGAACAAACGAGGCAACCTCAGATCGAGATGCAAAGCCGTTTGGAGCAGGCGCTGTCTATCCTCAACGCAACTCAGGAACCCCCGAGTCTTTACGAGACCAGCATCAGTCGAGAGCCCGCGCCGATTTCCCTCTGGGCCAAGGTGTGGGCGGAAGCCCTAATCGGCCTCAACGAGACCTGGAAGACCAAATTCC
Organism: Pseudanabaenales cyanobacterium; assembly: GCA_022360135.1. Classification (GTDB taxonomy): domain Bacteria; phylum Cyanobacteriota; class Cyanobacteriia; order Phormidesmidales; family Phormidesmidaceae; genus JAKSDM01. The sequence continues at coordinate 1,008 of JAKSDM010001273.1, forward strand.
AAAGCGAGAACTGGCAGGTGGAGTTTCCCTGTCCCGTGATACACCCCAGCGATCCTCGGGTGCAGCAGCAATGGCGGGAAGATCACGACGAAATCACCCTGGACAATTGGCTCGCGGATCTGACCTACGGCATGAGTTAGCCGCCGATCACTCCCAACTTGAAAGGAGTCCACCGATGAATACGCCGGAACAATCGCTCCATGTTTCCTATGTTCCTCGCAGTCAAGGACACTCTCCGGACACATTAATTCCCACCAATATGGCCGCTGCTGCGCAAAAAGCCTTAGACCGGCTAGAGAAGCGGCGGGGCGATCTGGATGAATTTGTCTTTCAGCGGTTGGGCTATGACTCCAAAGCAAAATTATGGGACGTGCTCTATGCTGAGCAGATCGATGCGCTGGCGCTGGCGTTTGACCAGCGGGACAACGGCAAAATCTTCCTCAATGGCGACCAAACCGGCAATGGCAAGGGACGCTTTGGAGCCGCCACTATCATTGACGCCCAACGGCAGGGCTATATTCCGGTATTTGTGACTCAAAAGCCAAATCTGTACAACTCGATGCTCAATGATTTGGCGGATATCGGCAGACCCGGATTCACGCCCTTCGTCACCAACAATACGCTGACCTTAAAGCTGGACAATGGGGGTAAGCTCAAGACCTTCTCCGCCCTGGATCAGGAAGCCGAGATGCTGCGCATCATGCAACAAGGATTGGGCGGTTACGACGCCGTTTTCACCACCTACAACCAGCTGCAGACAGTCAACAGCAAAGAACCGTTTCGGCGTCAATTTTTGAAGGCGATCGCACCCAAAGCCGTCTTTATTTTTGACGAGTCCCATGAAGCCGGAGGAAGTACCGGGGAAAGCGCTTGGAAGCGAGTGGACGCTGCTCCGGATCGGGCCGAGTTTGTCAGATCGCTGGTAGATAAGGCGGCTGGCGCGGTGTTCATGTCCGCCACCGCGACCAAAGATCCCGCCGTCATGGATCTCTACGCCCGTCGCACTGATGCTCGCCATGCCATTAGCATGAACGGGCTAAAGCGCATCCTCAAGACAGGGGGAATTCCGCTGCAGCAGATGATGGCGACTAAGTTTGTCGCCTCGGGGCAACTGCTGAGGCGAGAACGCTCGTTTGAGAACATTTCGTTTGACGCCAAAGTGGTGCCGGTAAATCGGCAAGTGGCCGATGGGATCTCGGCCATCATGCGGGGAATTAGCGCGTTTGACCAGGCCAAGGAGGAGTCGGTCGTCGAACTCAGCAAGGCGCTCAAGCGGGAAGCGAAGAACTTCAGGCAGGATAACTCAATTGGTCAAACTGGAGTCAAATCCACCAACTTTACCTCGCTGATGCACAACGCCATCGACCAGGGGCTGCTGGCTCAGAAGGCGGAGGCCGCCGTTCAGGCCGCGATCTCATCTCTACAGAGCGGTGAAAAGCCCTTGATTGCGGTGGCTTCGACGATGGATGTGTTCATCGGCTGGTACACCCAGGAAAATGGAATTGAGCCGGGTGAGTCCTTGTCGATTACCTTTGGCGATGTCCTAGAGCGCTATCTGGAACGCTCCCGAGATGTCCTGGAGAGCGATTATGAGGGCCAGGTCAGACGATGGCGGCTGACGGATGAGGAGTTAGGCGCGGCTGGGGTTGAAGCGTATGAAGCGGTCAAAGATCTGATTGCCGGTATTGACCTCTCGGCGATTCCCCTTAGTTCTATTGACTATATCAAGTGGCGGCTGCGGCAGGAAGGCTACTCCGTTGATGAGATTACAGGGCGGCAGAATATCGTTGAATACAGTGCGGGCGGTGAGCGGAGCTATGGTCGTCGCTCCAGTCGTGAGACCAATCCCCAGAGCAAAGTCAATCTGGTCAATCGCTTCAACAGCGGTCAGTTGGATGTGCTAATTCTCAATCGCTCTGGGGCCACTGGGATTAATCTCCACGCTTCGGAGCAGTTCAGCGACCAGCGCCCCCGCCATATGATCGTGGCCCAGGCTGAGCGCGATATCAATCAGGTGATGCAGATGCTAGGCCGCGTCAATCGCTTTGGGCAGGTGGTTGAGCCTCGCTTCACCCTGCTGATGAGCGACTTGCCCGCTGAAAAACGATTAGGCGCATTGCTGTCCAAGAAGATGGCCTCCCTCAACGCCAACACTACAGCGGCGAGGGATTCGGATCTCTCGGTCAGTAATGTGGTGGATTTTATGAACAGTGGGGGGGAGGAGATCGTCACCGAACTGCTGGAAGCGGATCCCGAGTTAGAGGCTAGGCTGGCGTTTCCGTCCCGCAATCTGCAGGGGAGTTCAGAAATTGAACTGGTCAGCCGAGTGACGGGACGGATTCCGTTGCTCTCGATTGACGAGCAGGAAGACCTCTATGACCTGATTGAATCGGAGACCCAGGCGTTGATCGCCCAACGAGAAACCTTAGGCGAAAGTCTTCTGAAGGCTCAGCAGCTCGACCTGGATGCCCGAACGCTGGCGCGGATGCAGGTGATTGCCGACGACAGCGACATCCAGAGTGAGTTTACGGGTCCGGTTTACCTGGAGGTAGTCGACGCCAAAGTTCCCCTCAAGCCGCCTACACAGCTACAGGTAATCAACACGGTGAGAACAAGTCTGGGACTGACGCGGGTGCGGCAGGTCGCGGAGCATGACTTTGAGGCGGCGGCGGAAACGGCGAGGCGTCAGGCCGTGCAGATGACTGATGACCTCACAAATAATACCGAGGTGTATCGACAGCGAGTCTTGCGGCAAAAGGGTAACGAACCAGCCAGAATCCGGTTTAATGATCGCATTGACGCCCAACTGGCTCACGTTTCGATGACGCTGCGGCATTATCTGGTTGGCGTGTCCGTTCAGGTGATCGCTCCAGAAGGCGGAATTGCCTATGGGGTGGTCAGTCAAGTGGGCCAGAAGGGCCAGAAGGGCAGTCCGGCGGCGCCGACTAATTGGCGGATCCATATCGTGACGGATCAGGCTCAGCAGCTACAAACGCCGCTCTCTCGATTCAACACGGGCAAGGAGTCCTCTCTCTCGGTACGGCTAGAGTCGAATACCTGGCAGGGCGATCGCATCTATGACTCATTCGACCTGAAGCAGGCGGAGCAGCGCACTACCCGGCAGCTCTTCACAGGAAACATTCTCAAGGCGTATGAGAAGTATCCCAAGGGCAAGTTTATCAACTACACCGATTACAGAGGTAATGTTCGGCAGGGATTGATCATGCCTGCCAGCTTCGACATTCAGGAAGAACTGCGCAAAGAACCTGTAGCGTTCCATCAGCCCCATCAGGTGCAAGCGTTTCTGACGGAGGTGACTAAGAACCAGGGGGTGGTTAAGGATCTGGACCAGATTCTGACGATTAAAACGCAGACAGCCGCCAGACTGGGACAGGGTAAGGCGGCGGGCTTCCTGATGCAAACGCCAAAGGCGACCCAGGTTGGGGGGCGGTACTTTCTCGATCCAGATATTCTGGCGGCAGTCGGGTCTGATTTCTATTCGGTGGGCGATCGCATGGAAGCCATTATCCCCGCAGACCGAATTGAGCAGGTTCTGACGGTAATCATGCGGGATAAGGGCTTCACCCTGGCCACATTTGATTTCAAGGAACACGCCCGATCCTATCTAGGGGAGAGTCTTCCGGAGCTGGAGCAGATTTCAGAACCGGAGGAAAGCGTCGCCACCCTTGAATCCGCACCTAATCAACCTCAAGTATCTCCTGCCCTACCTGAAGCATCAGACGCCTCACCGATTCCTGAATCTTTGTCTCTACGCATTGCCCCAGCCAAATTGCAAACAGGCGGGGCAGAGAAAAACACTGCCCGCTTTTTGGAAAAGGCGGGACTGACTGAAGCGGTAATGCAGGGAGAGGATTTTCATCTCCGCATTGAGAATGAGCCGTTTATTCCGTTGGTGGTGGAACGGCATGACGATCTGCTTTATCTGACCCACTACCTGACTGCAAACGGCGACACCTTTATTGATACCGAGATGGTCTTTTCGATTTCTGGGCAGGGGGGCTTATCCCTGCAAGAAACCGCCGTCAATTCTATTGGAGGTGAGTATCGGGGGGGTGATCGGGGATTTGCTCAACTGTTCTCTCGCAATATCCTGAAGCAAGGTTTTGCTGAGGCTGCGCTGCAACAGCAGGCTGTTCAGATATCTGAACCAGAGACAGCTGGGGAACATAAAATCTCTCAAGAACAGGGGTGTTCAGAAGGAATTGCAAGGGAGACACCTGCTTCAGAATCTGAACAAGTGATTGCGCCAACACTGTTCGATGTGGAACGGTTTCTTGGGTCTAGGACCGAGCAGGCGATTGATAGTCAAGGGTATGACCCTTCTTGGAATATTGCGACTTCATCTGAACAGGATACAGACCTGGATGGGGCAACCGATGATGGGGAGTGTCCCATTGGTGCGATCGCTGATCAAGCCGATACCGATAGGGAAAGGCTGAGTGACGGAGAAGAGGTGAGGAGCGATCTCGATCCACTTCACACTGATACAGATCGAGAGGAAACAGTTATTAAGCCAGGGATCCAATCTAAACCAGTTCAAAAGAAAATATACCCATCTCAGCCAAGTCTGAAAGAACTGGCGGATCAGGTGCGGGATACAAATTTGGAAGCTGTTGCGGTTGCGTTGGGCTTTGAGCAAGACCGCTATGACAAGCACAAGTGGAAGGACGACGGACATGCTCATATCATTAGCATCAATGGTCCTTTATTTATGGATTGGATCGCTGATTACGGCAGTGCGGGCGCGATCAATCTAGTGATGCATGTCCGAGGGGTGGACTTCAAGGAGTCAGTGCAGTGGCTTTCTGGACGGTCACTTACGCCTCTCACGGCCTATCCCAGGGAACGGCGCTCTATCGATGACCATGATAATGATCATCGCGCTTTAGAGATACCGTCGCCAGATGAGCGACGTTGGCAGGCGGTTCGACAGTATTTAGCTGAGACCCGTGGGTTGCCCATTAATCTGGTGGAGCACTTGCATGCCAAAGGGTTGCTCTATGCGGACACCTATCAAAATGCAGTCTTTTTGCGCCATGCGCCTGACCCGGATCACCCCTGGAAGCGCCTGGAGGCTAATGGTGCCGTTCTGCGAGGAACGTGGGGAGAGCACAACTCATTTCATAAGCTGGCGCCCGGTTCGTCTCGCAGTGATGGCTGGTTCTGGGTTGGCATAGGCAGGGGAGTGGTTAAACGAGTCTTCCTCACGGAGGCTCCAATTGATACACTATCTCTTGCGGTGCTGGATCGGCGGCGACAGCAGTCGAATCAAGCAACCATTTTCCTTTCCACGGATGGTTCTGGCGGTGTTCCGACAGAAGAACTCCAGAAAGTTCTCAACCGGGGTGGGCAGGTGATTGTGGCGTTTGACGCTGACATGGCTGGGGAGATGGCGGCATGGCGCGTGGCGGAGCAGTTGCCAGGGGTGAGGCGAGTCACGCCTGCGGTTGGCAAGGATTGGAATGAGCGGCTACTCGCTGAAGGGGAAGCTGCTAGGCAAGCGCCCCAAGACGATCTGGACAAACAAACCCTGAAATCCCTGTGGCGGTGGTATCAAGCAGCTCACTATATCGGCAAGTCTCCTCAATATCTTGCCCGAATTACGGAGGTGGCCAGGGATTTTGTTAAAGGAGAACCGCTGTCTGATCGGGCGAAGGCGGCGATGCAGCATGATTTTCAGAAGTTTCAGGGGCGGGGAAAGGGGCAATCTCAGGTAAACTTGAAACGAGCAGGATCTACAGGGGTAAAGAGAAAGCTTACTAGTTCAATAGAGCTTGGAGGATAAATGAGACGGAAATTGGTCAAGCGTACCTGGAACAACCGAGATCGCTTCCTGAACTCAGAGATCACACGCTATCCCACCTCAATAGCGTTAGCGCAGTCTGCTCGGAGAGAAATCGCCCTTACTCATCCAAGAACGATCGCATTGATCACCGAAAAACAGGTCGCCGAAACCCTTGTCTGGCAAAACTTTCAGACTAATTGCGCCTGACCGTAGCTTCCCTACAATCACCCCTTATTGTGCTTGCTGCTTTCCTACTACTTCAATATGGATAAAGTCGAGCTGAGGCTAAAGCCGCATAGGTCTATCAGCCCCAGGGAAAGGTCAAAGAACGAATTTTCAAAGCTTTCCCCAACTTTTTGGCGCTCTCCATATGTTTGTCTAATCCTGTATTGGAGGTCACACTCCTTGCTGATTGTGTAAAGTCTCAAGATTTTCTCGACATCTAATAGTCCAAGGATGTTCTGTCCCAAAGGATTGTTCCAAAATCTCTAAAGCCTCTGTGTAAATTAGCTTTGCCTTCTCTAGATTGTCTTGAGCGCTATAGAGCATTGCGAGATTATCCAAACACCTACCAACAGCAGGATGCGCGTTGCCCAACAGCCGTTTACGCATTGCCAGGGCATCTTGATAGAGCGGTTCGGCCTCACTGTAGCGGCCTTGATAGGAGTAGAGCAACGCCAGATTGTTGAGGCTTTCGGCCACATCCGGATGCTCATCGCCCAGCAGTCGCTTTCTCATCGCTAGGGCATCTTGATAGAGCGATTCGGCCTCACTGTAGCTGCCTTGATAGGAGTAGAGCAACGCCAGATTGTTGAGGCTGGCGGCCACATAGGGATGCTCATCGCCCAACAACCGTTTACGCATTGCCAGGGCATCTTGATAGAGCGGTTCGGCCTCACTGTAGCGGCCTTGATAGGAGTAGAGCCTTGCCAGACTATTGAGGATGGCGGCCACATAGGGATGCTCGTCGCCCAACAGCCGTTTACGCATCGCCAGGGCTTTTTGGTAGAAGGGTTCGGCCTCGCTATAGCGGCCTTGATGGAAGTAGAGTCCTGCCAGATTGTTGAGGCTAAGGGCCATATCACGGTGGTCTCCCTCTAGCAGTTCTTGATAGATCTGATAGGCCTTCTGTAACAGGGGCTCTGCCGAAGAATATTGCCCCCGATCCAGCAGAAATTCTCCAATGCTGTCAAACAGCTGAGCCACTTCTAAGAATTTACAGGCTGAGGCTTGACAGACCTGGGCTAAGACCTGAGTATGATTGGCCAATCGTCTCAGGAGGGACCAGTTTTTATAACTATCTTGCTCATCCTCCGGCAAGAGCTGATTGGCCGCCAAGACAGCTCGGTTGAGCCAGAGTTGGCGAGTCTGTTCCATTTCCATGTCTGCACGGACCACTTCTTGCACCAGGCGATGAATGCTGTAGGTCTGGTCCTCCGGGTCCACTCGAATCAGGGAATAGGTGCAGAGGGGTTCTAACACTTCGTTGACCACCAAGGGGTCTTCAGCAGCATCCGCCAGCGCCACAGCCAATGCTTCCCCCAGTTGGCTTCCCCCTTGAGTCAACAGTTCAAAGGGAATGGCGTCGGGGTGGAGAAAGGCGCTGACCTGCAGTAGATCCGCTGACGCTGGAGCGATTTGTTCTACTTCCTGGAAATTTAGGGTCCAAGTCTTAGCTACAGAGTCGGGATATTTGCCCAGTTTCGGTTTGGATTTCTCCAAACGCTTCAGCCTGAATTTTTGGTAACTAACCAGATAGTCCTGGAATCTTGCTTTTTTAGCCACGAGATACGTGGCCGCTTGCTCCAACGCCAGAGGTAAATAGCCCAGCTCCACCGCCAATTGCTTTGCCGCTTGGATTTCGCCATTCTCTTTTGCAGAGACCTGGGCAGATAGCTCTCCCCGACCGGATCGTCGCCACAAAAAGGCCAAAGCTTCTTCTGGCTTCAGGATTTCCATCTCCACTGGATAGGCAATCCCTAAATCCTGGAAATTCTGAGCACGCGATGTGATCAAAAGATGACCTTGAGTGCCTTTCGACTCAAAGATGGGCTTAAAGGATTTAATCAACGCCAGTTGGTCTGCGTTGTCAAAAATCAGCAGCCAGTTCGGGTGTCGCGTCAACCACAGCTTAACGGCTTGCACCACGTTATTCTGGTCTGGATCATCCTTCTGGGGCAAATCTAGTAGCTGGGCGATCGCCACAAACCCGCTACTCAACTCCAAGGTCGTATCTGCCCGGACCCAGAAGACTGCATCGTAATCCGCTCGATAGCGGTAGGCATATTCCACTGCAGTTTGAGTCTTGCCAATGCCCCCCAAACCACTAATCGCCTGAATCTGGGACAGCGCAACAGCACAGTCTTGATTCAATTGCTGATGTAAGGTTTGTAAAACTTCCTCGCGCCCCGTAAAGAATGCATTCCTTTCATACGGTACATTCCAAAGCCCCCTCGATACAGTTTGACTTTCGTTCGAGGGGGCTGTTAAGGGTTTACAGGAACCAATCCCAATAATCGATTAGCAACTGAAACTAGCAATTTGTCTTGTTGAGCCTCTGATAGAGTGTTCAAAGGCTGATTCGGAGAATTTGCCCCTTGAAAACTTGCTAGGGACAACGTATGAGGCCCATTCTGTGGATCTGGATACTTGAAAATGACCCTATCAAGCACACAAGGCCTCAGAATGATAGGCACAATCAAAACGCCTTGCTCTTTTGCTCGTTGGAGCAATATCGGTAGCTCATTGTTGCGGATATATGCTGAATTCAGAAAGGACGGGCTCACCAGTAGCACCGCAGCCTTGGCATTTTGCAGCGTCGTTTGAATATCTCGATTCCAGGTGCTTCCCATTTCAATCTTTTGGTCAGACCAAATATCTAAGTCCTGTTGCGAATCAAACGGCCCTAGATGCTCTAGAAGGCGGTCTAGCCAGCGTTTATTTGGGTCGGAACTTTCATTATCCTTGCGGGCATAGCAGATAAAGATTTTGGGGCTATGATCAGTTTCCACCATATGTTTGAGAGTTTCAAAATACAATGGTCATTCAATCCGACGCAGAAGTAGCCCCGCCTTTTAGGCGCAGCTGACTGCGCTGTTACTTCCCAATGATAATCGAGGATTGGTTGCTTCAAGGTTGTCTTAAGGTTATTTTTGTCGCAGGGAATGGAGTGGTCGTTTAAATATTCTTTAGCGACCTTAAAAGGAGAGCGCTATAGCAATCCTAAATCAGTCGTGAACTCCATGAAACTGGAAGCCTTTTCAAATTAAGAGTTACTCGGTATTAAAAAGGCTTTTTAATTTACAAATCATTTAGGATTCTTGTATTATCTCCTTGATCAAGAAGGAGCATCGAGCCCTTTCACTGAACTCCTCTTACTGACTAAGTAAACGTATTTTTTTCTAAAAAATATCACGGAAAATCCAGTGTGATTACCCTGTCTTATTGAATTCTGAAGAGTTTATTCTAAGGTCAAATTCAAGGAGTTATTTGGAATCATGAGCGATATCAATAATTGCAAAATAGTTATGCTTGGGCCAACTGGATGTCGATTGCATTTCTAGGATTATTAGACGGTGAGAAAGTCTTAAATCTATGAAGGTGATTCCAGCGATAAAACTGAACTGCGCATTATAAACTTAGTTACTCAAACACTTCTTCAAAAAAATCTTGAAAATGCTAAAACAATCTAAGAGGCTTACCAAGCTGATTGCCTGTCTAAGTATTGGAGTTCCTTTTACCTTTATTGCTGCTTTCTGGGGAACGCCAAATCAAGCGGCAAATCCTGGTTTAGGAACACCAAATCAAGCAGTAGCTTCTGTACATACTCTGAGTCAAACGCGACCTTGCCCACAACTGGGGCTTACTTATCTGAGATCATCTGTAACTACTCCTGAACAGGCCCAAAATCTGTTGCGAGCATTTCAATATAATACCTTCTTTTCCGCAGTGTACAATCGTGATATTAGACATTGGGTTGCATCACCGAGCGAGGCTGAGGGCCTTAGCCAGAGGGCTTATCTTAATCCTATATATTATCCATCTGGTTGTACTCTTCCTGCTGTTGCTCGAACTGGTGGGCATCGTACTATCCAAGCAGCATTCAGTAGTTTTTTAGGAAATTTTTCGCCACCGATTTCTCACAACAGAGCAACGGATGTAGGATTTGGTTTTTGGCTTTCGTATAATGGGGAGACTCAAACAGATTATTTGACAACCAATTGGACGTCAGGGATTAATCAAGATAATTATCCTTGTCACGTTTACAATAATCTTTGGTGTCACTTTGAGAGAACCACATTAAGGCATGCTCCAGAACAATTGCGGCAGGAGATAAAGTCTTCTCTTGCAAATGAGACTGGATTTTATGTTTATTGAGACTGGATTTTATGTTTATACAGAACAATGATGGAAAATATATATGTGAAAGGCTTACCTTTACCAGGTAAACTTGTTGAAATGATCTCCTCAGGTCGTTGGCAAGCACCTAAAAATAAGGATTTGATAAAACGATTAGGTATTAAAGAAGTAGAACTTTTTGCTTTGCTTAACCTAGCAGGAATAAAGAATAACTCTACTCAGTTACGAAAACTAGCTCAAGATGGATATGGTAAATCCATGGGGCTAGTTTCAGATGGCTCTAAAATTCTTATGACAGGTTATTTAGATCCTACGAAAGCTTTGGTAATTGGCGCAACTTATAGTGATGAAATTTTATGTCTAGATTACTCAGATTCCAACAATCCTAGAGTTGTTGCCACAAACGATACTGAACGCGGAACACGTTGGGTAGTAGTAGCAGAAAAGTTTGAGGAACTAGTTAACCTTCTGGAACTTTAGGGTTAGAGTCATCCTCGCAGATGGCCTTCAGGGCCAAGCAGTACAAAGCCACTGAAACCCTCTGAATGTGGTCATCCGGTCTGTAAATTTCACTGCACATGTACTTATGCGATTTATTAGCGCAGTGATGTGATTGCATTGGAGGCGGCTTGATCGGGTGTTTATTGAGTCGATCAGCATCACAGCTCTAGCTGCCTTTCCCGCTCGTGAGACCGTGGTCGGGTCAGTTGCTTCTCCTTCTGAAAAGCTGCCCTCGCCGTCTGATTCACATAAACTCGACTCTTTTCCTTACCTTGCGCCTGCGCCATCCACTGTACATAGGGACTCCCCGCCGCCAGCATCAACGCCATATCCTTGAACGATTGTCCATCCTCAAACGCCCTTCGACACACCCGATAATCCAATCTGACCGGGTTATCCGCCTCAATACCTTGGCTGTAATGCGCCCACATCTGCTGGTAATGTTGTCTTGGGCTTAACTGAGTTGGCTCTTGAGAGTCAGGAGTCAGAAGTAGCGCATCAGGAGTTGGGGATTGGAAATCAGCTTCCCTGAGATTGATCCGTTGCGCCCTCCTCTTCTCATGATCGAGTGGCAGTGGGTGTTGCCCTTTCGTTGCCTCACCTTCACCTGGAATAGTTCCTAATGCGCTCGATTGTTCGGGGGATTGCCCTGAATTAGGCTCTCCAACTGTGACAAGTTGTCCAACTTTCTCTCCAAGCGTTCGATTGAGTCGATCAACTGCTGCTGTAAGCTCAGCTCGGTTTTCAGCCGACTGTTCCAACTGC
>JAKSDM010000628.1 GCA_022360135.1 Pseudanabaenales cyanobacterium
CCCTCATAATCCTGTTCATAGCTATCTCCCACATGCCAGGCTTCTGAGGCCAGACAGTCGTGCTTCTGTAGGGCCGTTGTAAATACCAGCGGATCGGGCTTGGCGGCGCCGACCTCAGTGGAAATGGTGACCGACTTAAAAAAGTTCGCCAAGCTGAGCAGTTCCAACACTGGATAGATGCGAGAGTCGAAGTTAGAAAGCACCCCCAATTCAATCCCGTGCAATCGCCAGGACTCTAGAAACTCATACACGTCTGGATAGACAAACCAGGGTTGGGCAGTAGCAAAGTGGAAATAGAGGTTGTCAAAAAATCGGTCAAAGTTCGAAAACTGATCGAACACCCCAACCATCTGGAACGTCGACCGGGCGATCGCCTTCCACCAAGCATATTCTTCAGCCGGAATAGCAGTGGGTTCAAGGTCCGGAAACGCCATCGGCGGAGCCGCCTTAAAATTCTTTAAAAAGGCTTGCTCCAATGGCTCAACCTCCGCTTCCACCCCAAACGAACAGGCCATTTCACTGTAAATCTGGCCGACACTACCCTTGACGCCAAATAGCGTACCGACGGCATCGAGGAAGATGACTTTGGGTTGAGACATGGTGGGGGTTTAGAGTTTTGTAGGGGAGCTTTTGGGGAGGAGGGGGAGAGGGGGAGAGGGGGGAGAGGGGAGAGGGGAGAGCAGGGGAGCAGGGGAGCAAGGGGAGCAGGGGAGCAAGGGGAGAAAATCAAATCAAAATCTAAAATCTAAAATCCAAAATCCAAAATCCAAAATCTAAAATCCAAAATCTAAAATCCAAAATCTAAAATCTAAAATCTAAAATCCAAAATCTAAAATCCAAAATCCCCCCCCCATTCCCCATTAAGTCGATAAAAAATCTCGAATCGGTCGGCCAATCCAGTTCATGCCCACTTTGATCTGATGGTCGAGGGTGGGTAGGCGGTAGAGGTAGGCCAGGCGACGGGCGATGTGGGCGGCAATGCCGTCTAGCTGGATGCCGAGGCCAGTTAGGGTGGCGTTGTCGGCGCCTAGGGTGAGCATTTCACCCAGGTGCTGATAACGGAAAGGCAGCAGCGGCCGATCGCTGAGGGAGGCCCAGATATTCCAGCCGCAGTAATCGGCTTGTTGCAAGGCTGCTTGAGCGGTGGCGGGAATCGATCGGCCTTCGGCGTCGTGGCAATCGGCAAGGTCGCCCAGGGCGAAAATTTCGGCGTGATCCATCGCTTGCAGGGTTGATTCGACAACGATTTGTCGCCGTTGATTTTGCTTTAGATTGAGGGTATCGATGATTCCCGCCACTTGCGTCCCGACGGTCCAAAGCACAATTTCTACCGGCAGGGTGTCAACCCGATCGCGGTACTTGAGGGCGAGGCTATCGGCGGTGATGGTTTCCACCGTGGTTTCCAAGTCCAGCCAAACGCCTCGATCCGAAAGCGCTTTCTGAGCCGCCGTTTGATTAAATTCTGCAGAAGTCTTGAGGATTTCAGTTCCTCGTTCGATCAAGCGCAGTCGCCCGCGATCGCCCAGCCGATCCGCCAGTTTACAAGCTAGCTCCACCCCGCTGTAGCCGCCGCCGACCACCGCTATCCGAATCTTGTTGGCATTAGAGGTTTCCAGCTGCCGTAGGCGCTCTTCCAAACGATAGGCGTCCTCAATCGTCCGGAATGGAATGGCGTGCTCCGCCACCCCAGGGATATCGCCCATCGGCGTCTCACCGCCCAAGGCCAGCACCAAGCGATCATAAGGCAGTGTAGCGCCATCCTGCAGCATCACTTGACGATGGTCGATCGCAATGCTAGCCACGGCCCCTTGGCGAAAGCGGACCTTCGTATTCGCCAACAGTTCCTCAAACGGCGGGGCAATTTCCCAGGTTTGCAGTTCTCCTGTCAGTAATTCATAAAGCAAGGGTGAGAACAGAAAGCGATCGCGCTGATCGACCAACGTAATCTGGGGCTGCTCAGGTTTGCTCCAAGGCAACCGACTGAGGGCTAAAGCCGTGTAAAGCCCCCCAAAACCGCCACCCAGAATGACAATACGGTGAATAATTTGGGTCATAGCTGGAAGGGATAATCCTGGCGAATCGACAAAAATCGACAAATTCTGTTTACAGGATAACAATCATTAACCGAACCGCCGCTAAGAACATCCCATCCCCCCTCTCCTCCCCATCCCCCCCTCCTCCCCATCCCCCCCTATCCCCCTCTCCCCAATCAATCCCTCCCCTCCCGCTTAAACCGCCTATCCTGCCAGGCGCTGCCGATTCCCTGCAGAATGCCGCGGCCAATCAGACCAATGCCGCGACCGACAAATTCGGTGAGGATGTACACAAGGCCGCTGCCAATCAGGGAAATGGCGATCCGCAGGCGAGGGGCGATCGCATCTCGGGTTTCTAAGGCTAAGGTGACGGCGAACTGAATCCCGCCCAGTTGTTCCAGTTCCTGGCGCCGAGAGGCGTAGATGGGAATTGCCTGGATGCCTTGTTGAGTCAGGATAAACAGTCGGTATTGGCTCTCAAAGATGGCTTTCGGTTCAGCGATATAGGCCTGCCATCGATAGCGCCAGGACAGGTCGTTGCGAAACCGCTCGATTTCGCGGCTGGAGATGAGGCGATGATGATAAAAGTTCTTTTTGATCGATTCGACATCGGCAAACCGATTCAGTAGCGGTTGAATCACGCCATTCGCCACTTGAATCAACAGATTCTCCAGCAATTTTTGGGCTTGGGCGATCGCCTCTGGGGCGCTGGCCAAAGCGGGAGCCCCCTCAACCATCAGGGATTCCTGGAAAAGCAGATAAGCGAACAAATCAGGCGCTAGCGGAATCAGGTTGAGGATTTCTGCCTGCACGATCTCTGCATCCACAAGCAACTGCTTCACCAATGCCTGCTCCAAATCATCCACCTGCAGGGTGTAGTATTTACCAAAGAAGTCGATGGTCACTGCCTGCCAGAGGTCTCGCAGCAATTCTGGGCATTTCTCCGGCAGCTGCCCCGGTTGTACCTGGGCATGGCGCAGGTCAGTCAGCATATCCTCCAACTGCCGCAGGGTGATATACAACAACTCGCGCTTTTTCTCAGTCCGCAGGATGTCAATTTCTAGCGGGATTGAGGGGTTGCTATTAAGGCTGGACTGGAGTTTGCTAAAAACGGTTTCAAATAAATGGGTCTGCAGATCTGCAAATGGGGTAGGCAGATCCCCGCCAGCGG
>JAKSDM010001831.1 GCA_022360135.1 Pseudanabaenales cyanobacterium
ACGCTAGGCAGCGCTCAATGACTTGAACTAAGCCGCCATCAAAAGCCATTAAACATTGATTGCAGGCGCACTCAAGGCAATCGGAGCAGACTCCCCCGCCGCCAAGTCCAGCGGGAAGTTGTGGGCGTTTCGCTCGTGCATGACCTCAAATCCAAGGTTCGCACGGTTCAGTACATCCGCCCAAGTGTTCACCACCCGACCTTGAGAATCAATCACTGACTGGTTGAAGTTGAACCCATTCAGGTTGAAGGCCATCGTGCTGATGCCCAAGGAGGTGAACCAGATGCCAATCACTGGCCAGGCCCCCAAGAAAAAGTGCAAGGAACGACTGTTGTTGAAGCTGGCGTACTGGAAGATTAACCGTCCGAAGTAGCCGTGGGCCGCCACGATGTTGTAGGTCTCTTCCTCTTGACCAAACTTGTAACCGTAGTTCAATGACTCCGTCTCGGTGGTCTCACGCACCAAACTGGAGGTCACCAAGGAACCGTGCATCGCCGAGAACAAAGAACCGCCAAACACACCGGCCACTCCCAACATGTGGAAGGGGTGCATCAGAATGTTGTGCTCGGCTTGGAACACAAACATGAAGTTGAAGGTGCCGCTGATTCCCAAAGGCATGCCGTCAGAGAAGGAGCCTTGACCCAGAGGGTAGATGAGGAACACAGAGGTGGCCGCCGCTAAAGGGGCGCTGTAGGCCACACAAATCCAAGGACGCATGCCCAGACGGTAGCTCAGTTCCCACTGTCGGCCCATGTAGCAGAAGATGCCCACCAGGAAGTGGAAGGCCACTAGCTGGTAGGGACCGCCATTGTAGAGCCACTCATCCAATGAAGCGGCCTCCCAAATTGGATAGAAGTGGAGACCGATGGCGTTGGATGAGGGCACGACTGCGCCGGAGACGATGTTGTTGCCGTACATCAAAGAACCGGCCACGGGCTCGCGGATGCCGTCGATATCAACTGGCGGAGCGGCGATGAAGGCGATAATGAAGCAAGTGGTGGCAGCCAAGAGAGTAGGAATCATCAGCACGCCAAACCAGCCAATGTAAAGGCGGTTATCGGTGCTGGTGATCCACTGACAAAACTGCTCCCACAGGGAAGCGCTTTGGCGCTGCTGTAGGGTTGTGGTCATGATGGATAATTA
>JAKSDM010000285.1 GCA_022360135.1 Pseudanabaenales cyanobacterium
CGATCGCACACTTCCAAAATCAGCTCTAGGTCGTGAGAGGACACCAGGATGGTTTGTTGGGCGGCCTGGAGGAATTGGATTAATCGACGGCGGGAGCGAATGTCAAGATTAGCGCTGGGTTCATCGTAAAGGATCAGCTGAGGGCGCATGGATAGGACACAGGCGATCGCCACCATCCGCTTTTCTCCTCCAGAGAGATGATGCGGCGGCCGCTCAGCAAGTTCGCTTACGCCTGTAAGCATCAGCGCTTCTTGGACCCTGGCTTCGACCTCATGATCAGAGAGTCCCATATTCAGTGGCCCAAAAGCAATATCATCTCGGACAGAGAGTGAAAAGAGCTGATCGTTCGGATTTTGGAACACCAAACCCACCTCAGGTCGAAAGTTTCCAGGATGGACGGGACAATTGAACAGCATAATTTCCCCTGATTGAGGAGAGAGGGCGCCGCAAATAGCAAGGAATAAGGAGGTTTTACCGGCTCCGTTGGGTCCAATTAAACCCACCTTTTCTCCGCCTGAAACTTGTAAATGTAAACCCTTCAAGACATTGGGTTGGTTGGGATAAGCGTAGTACAGATGATCGACACTGAGCACACTATTCTGAGTGGCGAAATAAGAGACAGCTGCATCAGAGGCGGGTAGGGCTAATGGATTGAACATACAACTTATAGTGATTCTCGCTTGTGTGGATATAGATCTCAGGGAAGGCAGGGCGTTGTAGTCCATGCAAATGAAATCGGCTTTATCTATTTGGCAATCATTTGGCAATCACTATCAGTTCAGCAAACGTCGCTCATACCACTATGAGTCAGCAAAATAGGATTAAAAGCGATTTCGACTATATTTTTTTGGATGTTCTAGGGAGCTGATCCGCCGTATATCATTTCAGCCATGACGAAGCCACTTGCTAGCAGCAGGTGCAGTCCCAATAGCAGGATATCCCGAGGACATTCCGTCGGCCCCTTCTGGATCGGTAGAGATTGGCCATAGCCCCTGAGGATCATGGCTTTGTAGACCTGTTCAGATTTTTCGTAGCTGCGGACTAAGAGGCTGCCTGCCAGCGTCACCAACATAGATAGACTGCGACGATTGAGGCGATCGCCCCGAAATCCCCGTAATCGCATGGCGGTTTGCATGACTGACAAGTAATCGCCAATTTCATAGACATAGCGGTAAGCCAGCAGCATCATATCAGCTAGAATGGGAGACAATCCGAGGGAGCGCATGGCGCGAATATTGATAAAAAATGGCGCCGCGCCAAACAGAATCAAGCCTAGGGTGAGAATACAGACAAACCGGGTGGTAATCAGCAAGAAGACTTGTAAGCCCTCTTGGTAGAGTTTTAACGGCCCCAAGTGAAAAAGGACAGTTGACCCTGAAAAGAAGGGGGTTAAAATCGCCACGATTAGCAAGAAAAAACCAGGAAACCGTAATCGCAAAAGCAGAAAAGACAGTGGCAGGTTAGAGGCGCTGTAGAGGATAACCGTGACGCCAATCATAAACGGCAGTAAAGCCAAACTGTGAACGAACGAAAAGGCGAAAATCAAGGCGCCCAGGCCCAATAATCGACATTTCGGCGCCCAGCGATGGAGGGGGGAATCCAAATAGGCGTAATCGTCAAGCCCTAATTTCATTGAGTTTTCAGGAGCTCCGGCTTGACTTGCTGGAGAAACAGCACCAACAGGGCGGTAAACATCCCCTCCAGGAGGACTAACGGAATATGCGCTAACGTCAGGCTATAAATGGCCTTCTGCTCAACTTCGGCGTTCAACTCGGCCGGTAGATGAAAAATCAGCAAGACAAAGACCAGCAAGACCGATACGCCCAGCCCCATCGCCCCGGACAGGAATCCCCATCCCGCCGTCCAGAATTTGGGCCCCCTCGGAGTGATCGGTTGCTTAGGGTGTACGGTGATCCCCCCCTCCCACTCGGGGAAAATCTGCGTATGCTTTTTGGGATGCTGACGCCGCCTCGGTAATAGACGGCGGAGTTGGAAAATATGATAGGCCAATAGCGCCGGCGCTCCCATGATCGCCGCATTCACCCCTAGGGTGGAGAGACCGCCATGTTGGAACATCACCGCTTGAAACAGTAGGCCAATCAGAATGGCGGGAAAGGCAAAGTAACCCAGAATAGTGCCTAGCAACCCATTCAAAATCAGGTGGATGCTGCCAGTGGGAAAGGGAATATGAATCCAGGAGGCGACAAAAAAGGCGGCAGCCATGAGCGAGGCTTTGGGAATTTGGGCTTGAGGATTTTCCAGCTGGTTGATCTTCCGTAGGGAATACCAAGTGATGAGCCCCGTGACGGCATAGCCTGCGATCGCCATCTTGGCGGGTAAAAGTCCATCTGGAATGTGCATTAACCCCTCCTCCGAGAGAAGAATAAGGCAGTGCCTACAAAACCCCATATCCCAGTAGCGCTCATCAAAAACAGCTGTGGCGGCGTATAGTTTGAATCACCGCTCAGAACCGACAGCGTCTTCGCGGTTGTATCCGCTGTTGCGAAGGACTCCCCTAGCGGAACCGTAACGATATTTCCGTGTCCTGCCTGCCGAACCTGAATCTCCCAATCCCGGCCCAGAGCAATATTCGGCATGAAGATGAAACGACCAGCTGCGTCTGTGGTCCCGCTTAACCAGAGCGCTGAAGGATTATTCGGAGCATAGACTGAGACTTGGGCATGCGCCATGGGTTCGCCGTTGTCATAGGCCGCTTGAATCTCCAAAGCAGGCGTGACTTGGTAGGTTATCTTGACCCCATGGGCGATCGCCCAGGGGTGGACGCTCAAAATTGATAGGAAAATTAACGGACTAAACAGTTTCCCTTTCACCGAGTAGTTTCCTCCAATGCAGATGACGGTGAGAGATCTGCGAGGTTGCTAACCAACCTCAAAAGTAATCTTCCAATTTAAGCCAGAGGGTAGGGAGTAGGATGGAGTCCAGGCGCTGAAGACCGCTATAGAAATCTATGATTTCATCGGTTAGGGAGAGACTTCACTCTCTTCACAGTGCCCTTCACCCACATGAGCAAGCCCCATTAGGGCCGCTTCGAGGTTGATGTAATGAACAACCGATAAGCTTTCTTTAAGCATTCCCAGATCCACCTGAAGCCGCCCTCTATCTGCTAGAGCGGTCAGGGGTTCAAATCCTAGAGCGCCGGTATTGATAGCATCCTCGGCAGAGGCGTCGCCATCACCAAAGATGTGGTCAAAGTGAAAAGTAATTTCTAAGTCAGCCTCTCCGCCAGCTTCTAGAATTCCCTTACGCTGATCGCCGACGAAGTCGCCACAGGTGTAGGTATAGGGTTGATCCACATTAATTGTAAAGTCAATAACTTGTCCTGCTTTCTCAGCCGCGCCCATCATCGTCAACACGTATCCAGCGGCAGGTCCCTCGTCAGCTGGGAGCATTTTCCATGACAGAGCATTGTAGCGGCCAGGCGGGGCCACGGCTTGCCCAATCAGAATAGGCGCCGCATTTTCATCTCCTGCCGCCAGGTCCACTGTCAATGTCTTAGGTAAACTAACTTCAGCGATAGCCTTGATATCGCCCCCCGCCTCGGGATCAAAAGGTGGATGAGTTTGGTAAGCAGTGATATCGACCAGATTGACATAAACGTGGTCAAAACTTATCCGCCAGCCATCTTTAGAGACGAATCCTCGCCGCACAAAATCTTCACCATTAGCGCGAATCTCCAGCGTTCCCAACTGATTTAACTTAGCCTCTGTTGGCGCCAAGTCTGAAGCCGTTTCAGATTTTCCTGCCGTTACGATGGTCTGCCTTCCCTGACTACAACCCAGCAGCGCCAAGGACCCTAGAAAAAACATCAAAGTCGAAAGAAGCACCGAGTGTTGTTTCATACCGCTTCGCTTCCAGAGGGATTATGGATGAAGTTACCTCAAACATTAAGCTAAGAAACATTATATTAAAAATCTTGAAGAGCTGATTGTTAAGCTTGACAAAATTTATCTTGGAAATATTGCCGCATGGGTGATTAGGTTAACACTAGACTCTCGACAAAAAAATCCGGGGGGTGGGGATTGCGAATGAACTTAAAAACCCGTGGGGTGATTGCAGCAGGGCATCCAAAGACAGCTGAAGCCGGGGCGGAGATGTTGCGATTGGGCGGGAACGCCTTCGATGCAGCGGTTGCAGCCGTATTCGCCGCCTTTGTCAAGGAGTCGGTTCTAACGTCAGCGGCAGGCGGTGGGTTTCTGCTGGCTCATACCTCACAGGGAAACAATATATTGTTCGATTTTTTTACCCAGACCCCTAAACAGAAATTGATTGACAGAAAGCCTCATTTTTACCCCATTGAAGCTGACTTTGGCAACACTACTCAGGAGTTCCATGTCGGCTTAGGGTCAATAGCGGCGCCCGGAAACTTGGGCGGGTTGATGCATGTTCATCGCCGATTGGGACGGCTTCCCTTAAAGGCTGTGGTTGAACCCGCTGTTCATCACGCCCAAGCGGGTATCGAGTTGGATCCTTTCCGGGCTTATTGCCTTCAGCTGTTAGCGCCGATTCTGACAGCGAACCTTAGATCCCGAGAAATCTACGCCCCCCAAGGAACCCTGCTGCAAAGCGGCGATATCCTGCGGATTCCAGACCTGGCGACAACACTGAGTGATCTGGTGGAAACTGGGCCCAGTGAATTTTATCAGGGAGACATTGCTCACCAAATTGCCCGAGACTGCCAGGAAAAAGGGGGATATCTGAGGCTAGCCGATTTGGCCCAATATCAAGTGATTGAGCGATCGCCCTTGGCGATCAATTACCGAGATCATGTGCTGCTGACTAACCCCCCTCCCAGCTCCGGCGGAGCCCTCATCGGCTTTGCCCTAGAACTGCTTTCTCAGATGGATTTTTCAGACATTCCCTATGGCGGTCGCAAACATCTTCAGATTCTGGCCCAGGCAATGCGTCTGACCAATGAAGCTAGACGGGATGGCTACGACGCCAAGCTATATGAAGCAAACATCGCTGCATCCTTTTTGTCTGCTAGCCATCTTGACCACTACCGTCAAACCCTCTCATCCGTCACCCATCAGTGGGGCGCTAATAAGTGGGGGAGCACCACCCATATTAGTGTGATCGATAGCGAAGGCAACGCCGCCAGCGTCACTAGCTCCAATGGCGAAGGCTCCTCCTATATCATCCCCGACACGGGCATCATGATGAATAACATGCTGGGGGAAGAAGACCTCAATCCCTATGGCTTCCATCAATGGCGGCCAGATCAGCGCATCTCCTCAATGATGGCTCCGACAATCGTGCTAAAGGATAATCAGCCTCAAATTGTCTTGGGTTCTGGCGGCTCCAATCGCATCCGCACGGCTATCCTACAGGTCATTTCTGGCATTCTAGATTTCCAGATGCCAGTGGAAGCAGCAGTCAATGCGCCGCGTGTGCATTGGGAGCGGGGTGTTTTTCATTTAGAACCGGGCTTCTCTCGCACCGAAATTGATGGCGTAGCAGGTATTCCGGGTGATGAGCAGGTTTGGTGGCAAGAGCGGAATATGTTCTTCGGCGGCGTTCACACAGTGGTCGCCCAACCGAATGGTCAGATTACTGGCGCGGGCGATCCAAGACGAGGCGGCGCCGTGGTGTTGTCATGCAACAATCATAGGGATGCGCTTTAAACTCGGCAATGACAGCGACTCGTTCCACCGTCTTTCCTGCAACCCAACCGAAAGCTTGGGCAAAAGCGATCGCCCAACCGGCTGCAGAATTTCCCCTCACCCCCCTGCCCATTCTCTCCGGCAAAATCCCAGATGGGCTGAGGGGATCCCTCTATCGCAACGGCCCTGCTCGACTGGAGCGTAATGGCGTTCGGGTGCGCCACTGGTTTGATGGGGATGGGGGAATCCTAGGGATCCATTTCACTCCAGCGGGCGTCATGGGCGTCTATCGCTATGTCCAGTCTGTCGGCTATCAGGATGAAGAGGCCGCGGGTCAATTTCTTTACAGCGGCTACGGCGCCCTAGCGCCAGGTCCGATTTGGGAACGTTGGAATAAACAGCTAAAGAATGCCGCCAATGTCTCAGTTCTGGCTCTCTCGGACAAATTATTGGCGTTGTGGGAAGCGGGTCAGCCCTATGCTCTGGACCTGCAAACGCTTGAAACTAAGGGATTGGAAGACTTCGGCAGTTTGAGATCAAACTGCCCCTACTCGGCTCACCCCAAGCGTGATCCTGCAACCGGAGACATTTTCAACTTCGGTATCGTCTTCGGCGCGAACGCCACCCTCAACCTTTACCGCAATGATGCAAGCGGCCGCCTACTGCAGAAAAACGCTATTCCCCTCAACGGCATTCCTCTGCTCCATGACTTTGCTCTGGCCGGGTCCTATCTGGTTTTTTGCGTACCGCCGCTCAGGCTTAACGCTTTACCCGTCGTATTCGGGTTTTCTAGTTTTAGCGACGCCCTGATGTGGCAGTCCAAATACGGTACCCAGATCATCGTCATCGACCGGAATACACTGGAACCGATTAGTTGGGGTGAAACGGATCCCTGGTACCAGTGGCATTTTGGCAACAGCTACCAGGATTTTGATGGCGAGGTGGTGCTAAATCTGGTGAGCTATAAAGACTTTCAAACCAATCAACGCCTGAAGGAAGTCGCCACTGGCAAAATGCAGACAGAGGCGCCCAGCCAGCTTCGGCAGATCCGTTTGCGGCCCCAGACGGCTAAAATCTCTGATCAGGAAATCTTGGTGGAGCAAGACTGCGATTTTCCCATCGTTTCCCCCCAGGCGGCAGATCCTGACCTGGCCCTGACCTATCTGTCAGTCCATCGACCCGGCGCCGATACTCGACAGGAAATGTTTGGCGCGATCGCCTGCTACGATCCTGCCCGCCAGTCCCTCACTCTGGCTGATGCGGGAGAGAATCGCTATCCGGCTGAACCGATCTATGCCGCTGACGCCCTAAATCCCCAACAAGGTTGGATTCTCACGGTGGTTTTTGACGGCAATACGGACAGCAGTGAAGTGTGGATTTACGACTGCGATCGCCTGACTGATGAACCCGTTTGTCGTCTGGGTCTCCCCAGCATAATTCCCCACAGTTTTCATGGAACTTGGAAAGCTGCTTGAGGAAAGTCTCTTAGAGAACGGGTGTAGGGTATAGGGGGTAGGGGGTAGGGGGTAGCTAAAAGCCCTGATATTCCGTAGGGTGGGCATTGCCCACATGGCTTATTTCAGTGCCATTCGGTGTAGGGTGTAGGGTTTTATCGGACTCGCTTCAGCCAAGTTCATGACCGCTTGAGAACCCCTTAACTTTCGATAAGACTTGATTAAAGATTCTTCCATCTGCCCAATACTTTTGTCCCTACACTTAAGGTGATGAATTGGATTGAAACCTTTACACCCCTATATGGTAGAAGAATTATCGATGCCAGATGCGGATCTGATTATTTTCCGTTCTCTTTTTAAGAAAAAAGAAAGTGATGATCTGTTCTCGCAACTGTACAACAGCATCGGTTGGAAACAGGAATTCATTCAGATTTACAGTAAATCGATTCCGATTCCCAGACTAACCGCTTGGTATGGAGATCCAGAGAAGCAATACACCTATTCAAAC
>JAKSDM010000985.1 GCA_022360135.1 Pseudanabaenales cyanobacterium
AACAAATTAATGGCGTTTTAAGTCGGCAACCTGGTTAAAGCATAGGGTAGGTGTTGCTAAAATATTAGCTATATCAGCACCTGCAGCAGCACATTCGCCCCATTCTCCAAATCTTTGGGAGGAGTGTACTTATTCGTATTTAACTATATTCACGAGCTATTGATGAATGACACTCTGGCGTAACGGCGACTTTTGCAAATTTTGGGCGGCTCAAACCATTTCAGTCGGCGGTTCGGGGATGACTCAAGTCGCCCTCCCACTCACTGCAGTGCTAATATTACAAGCGTCTCCGGCCCAAATGGGTTTACTGGGAGCCCTTGAGTTTGTCCCGTTTATATTGGTGAGCCTGTTTGCGGGAGTGTGGATTGATCGGCTGCCCAGGCGACCGATCCTGATGGGAACCAATATAGGACGAGCCCTCCTTCTGGGATCAATCCCACTGGTGATAACCCTGGGTGTGCTGCGAATAGAATACCTTTACACAATCGTCTTTTTGACGGGTGTTCTCACTGTTTTTTTCGATGTATCTTACCAGGCTTTTCTACCCTCCCTGGTTAAGCCTGAGCAGCTTGTGGAAGGGAACAGTAAAATCCAAGCCAGCAATTCCATTGCGCAGATGGCTGGACATAGTCTTGCCGGTGGGCTAGTGGAACTGATTACAGCCCCCTTCGTGATTCTTCTGGATGCGATCTCGTTCCTCTTCTCAACGCTGTTTCTTTATCGCATCCGAATGGTGGAATCCTTTCCAGTGAATCGTGGACAGCGTCGAAACATATGGCAGGGAATATTGGAGGGGCTGCAACTGATATTGAGAAATCCGCTTTTGTTTTCCATCACAGGCTCTACAAGCACTGATAATTTTTTCTATAGTATGATGATGAGCGTTTATCTGATCTATTTAACCCGAGACCTGGGCATTAATCCCAGTATATTTGGTCTCATCCTTGGTATTACTTCTGTTGGCTCCCTTGTGGGCGCTTTGCTAGTCAATCGGTTGCTGCGACGCTGGGGGCTAGGAGCAACGATTGTTGGATCTCAAATCATTGGCGGTCTTGGATTCTTATTAATTCCGGTAGCAAACGGATCACCTTTTATCATCATTCTATTTCTAGTCACGGCTAGTTTCTTGACCGGGTTAACGAATATGACGTACAACATTCCCCAGGTCAGTTTGCGTCAGACCATCGTTCCCATCCGATTACAGGGACGACTGAACGCGACTGTTCGTTTTATAGTTTGGGGCACAATGCCATTGGGTTCGTTGATGGGCGGTTTTCTAGGGGAAATCATTGGATTGCGGCCTACGCTTTTTGTGGGCGCTATTGGTGCATTGCTGGCGTTTTTATGGGTGTTTCTCTCACCTGTGCGCACCCTTAGTACATACCCAGCCGCCGCTGTAGAATCGTAAGCATGTTAGCTTGGAAGCATGGGGCGATGCCCCAGCCATCTAACGTGTGGATTTTTGCCGCCTTAAAGCTGTTCTGGGTCAATACCGAGTTCTCGTAGTTTTGCAAACGCTCGATCCCGTTCCTCGATAAAATCTGCCGGATCTTTGAACACTTCGCCATCCGGATGAAAAACCACCCACCCATCGTCATATAATTCAAACCGGATTTCTAAAGTGGGGGATACCCAGGGAAAATTAATCGGCGTAAGCGGCGAAAAGTCTTGATCCAGATTTTCACGAACGAGTCCCCAAAAGTCATAGGAGTCTGGATCGTAAAAGAACATCTCTAAGACGCCATGCTCTCTGTAGAAAGCTTGCTTAGCTAGCATCTCTCTAGCGCTATTACTGGGTGAAAGAATCTCAAAGACCACCTGCGGAGCAATGTTGTCTTCTTCCCACTGTTTATAACTGCCGCGATCGCCATCGGGACGACCGATAATAACCATGACATCAGGAGCTTGAGCCGGGGCAGGCGGGACTTCAACCGGGAGAGGATACCAAAGCAAATCACCTGCAACAAAGGCTGTTTGATCGCTCAATAACCGTTTTAGATTTGTCACCAGACGGACAATCCAACGATACTGAGTCGTATTATCGGCCATTGCCTTACCATCTGAGTCAGGGTATAAAATATTGGCTGCTATAGGTGTTTGAACCATTGATTTGGCCCCTCTTTATTCTGAGTCAATTAG
>JAKSDM010000235.1 GCA_022360135.1 Pseudanabaenales cyanobacterium
TTCAGAAGGGTCCCAATCGCGAGTCCGAGCACATTGGTGAATGCAGAGCAGTCCCCAAAGATGGTCACTTTTGATGATGGGAACCACCAATTGCGACTTAATTTGAATCCGGGTCAAAAAGTCGATATGACACGCTTTGATGTCCGTATTATCAATATCTGAGACAACCTGTATGCGTCCCTGCCGGTATTGATGGGCATACTGTTCGGCAAAGCAGGAATCCCGAAACTTGAGATTAAGCGTCGAATTAAACTCAGGCAGAACCGTTTCTGAAACAAATTTTCCCGCAGAGAAATTCGCAGAGAAATCTGAATTCAGGTCGAAGCAAAATATACCCACTCGGTCGGCATTGAGTGACTGTCGCACTTCTGCTGTTGTGGTTTTGAAAATCGTCGCCAGATCAAGGGATTCCCGAATCTTAGTGACAACTTTAAATGAAGTCTGCTGTTGTTCAACCAGCTTCTGCAACTGTTGTTTGCCTTCATATAGAGCATCAGCCCGACTGATTTCAACTGAAATTCGGCGATCAAAAAAGGCGGTTAGCAAAACCACGCTTAGGATGATCAAAGTTCCGAGGATGACCGCAATCGCCAAGAGCGGCGAGGGATGAATTGGCGGCAGGAGGTTTGATAGCGTCTCCGGCTGCTTCTGGAAGGTCACTGCCGCCATGCCAGTATAGTGCATGGTTGGGATAGCAGTTCCCATGACAATGGCAGCGACAATTTTCTTCCAGTAATTTTGGCTAATTGAATCTTCGTTTAGCTGAAAGGTAATTAATAGCGCTACCCAAGAAATGACGACTGCTAACCCCACTGAGGCTCCCACCAGCCTGAGATTGTACTGAACGGTAGCAGGCGTCTGCATAGCCGCCATACCGATGTAGTGCATGCCTGCTATGCCGGAGCCCATCAAGCCACTGGCTCCGATCAATCGCCACCAGCCCAAAGTTGGATGGCTGATAACAGACAATACCAGCCCGGCGGCAAAAATTGCCGGTATTACCGAAATAATCACCCAACGCCAATCGTAATCAATCGGCACAGGCAAACGAACCGCCAACATACCGACAAAATGCATAGACCAGACGCCTATTCCAGTCGTCACAGCCCCCCCGAATAGCCAGCCAAACCAGGCGGTCTGTCTTTCAACCATGGTCAGGCGGCCTGCCACATCAAGGGTGGTGTAAGCCGTCAGAATGGCAATGGCGATAGAAACAACCACTAAGCGGAAATCATAGCTGTAGGCCAACTCCAAAATCATGGGGGGTATGGACTCACTGCATGCGCTTTTACAGGTAGTGTAATCGCAAATTTCGTCCTATTTGTAATATTCCGCTTCAAGTTGACGACAATCTGATTCAATACAACTCATACTTGAGCAGCTGACATTTCAGTCCGCCATTGTAGACCGTAAGTCGGTGGGCGGATTTGAGGCCAATATGCTGGGACAATTCCTTGTTGCCGCTGAGGACAAAGGCGGTCCACCCTTTGAAGCGTTGCTTAAGTACATTCCCTAGTAGTTGATAGAAGTCTCCCAGCTTTTCTCCCTGCCCTAGGCGTTCTCCATAAGGGGGGTTGCAGATGATGAGGCCGATGTCGTACGGGGCTTCCCAGTCAGCGATATCTTGTTGGGTAAACTGCACCTGAGCTGCGATCCCACACAGTTGGGCATTGGCCCGAGCTTGGCGGATCATCTCAGGGTCGCGATCGCTACCGATAATGGGGCCTATCCCTGTCCGCTTGCGCCGCCCTTTCGCCTCTTGTCGTAATGCTTGCCAGAGTTCGGCGTCAAAATTGGGCCAGGTTTCAAACCCAAACCGCTGCCGGAATAAGCCTGGCGCGATGTTAAGCGATTTTAAACCAGCTTCTAGCGGTAAAGCACCCGAGCCACACAAAGGATCGAGAAACGGTAACTTAGGGTCCCACTCGGCCATCTCAATCAAAGCTGCGGCCAACGTCTCTTTGAGGGGCGCAACCCCGATCGCGGGACGATATCCGCGCCGATGCAAACTCTCACCTGAGCTGTCCAAACTCAAGATAGCGCGATCGGGTTCAA
>JAKSDM010000952.1 GCA_022360135.1 Pseudanabaenales cyanobacterium
CTTCCGCTAAAGCATGAAATGTTTCGATTCCGCTTCGCTCCACTCAACATGACACCCTGTTTTTACCGTACATAGACTGTGTAATTAATTTTGCGCAACCACTTAGCAGCTTGGCATTTCGACAGATCTAACCAAACCCTTTAGCCCGGTGAGAGACACGCCATACTCTCAACTCTCCGGCCATTCCCCCCGCGACCAACTGCTCTCCTGCAGCGCTCCACGCCAGGCGTGAAACACCCTGGCTAAAGCCCTGCAACGTTTGAGACAAATGTTTCCCCTGACGCCATAGCCCAATTTGCCCATCCTGGCTGGCCGACGCTAAGAGCAGCGAATTGGGTTGAAAAGCGATCGCCTCAACCACACCACGATGATGTTGCAATACCTGCGACTTCCAACTACCGCCCTGGCGCTCGCGGGCCCACACCGTAACGCCTTCAGCACAAGCCGCCGCTAACAAGGGTGAGTCAGAGGACGACAGCGGCGGCGACCAGCTAAGCTGTCGCACCTTGCCAGGAAATCCTTGCATTAACCAGGGCGGTGGACTGCCCCATTCAACCACCGTTAACGTCCGATCCAAATTCCCCGAACCCAGATAACGCCCATCTGGCGACCAGGCGGTAAAAATACTGGCTCCAGGGACTGTCACGACCTGTGGCGGAGTTTGCCAATGATTTGCGTCCCAAACTTTCACCCCGCCATGGCCACTGACGGCTAAGTATCGTCCGGTTGGGCGCCAGGCCAAATGCAGCGCCGATGAGGTTTGAAAATCTAGCTGAGCTAGGCGATCGCCCGTTTCTACCTGCCAGACCTGCACCCCAGGTCCAACCCCTACCGCCAGTTGATTCTGCATTGGCCGCCAGGCCAACTGATCAATCCAGACACCCAGATTAGACTGCTGGAAGAGGATAGAACCCATTGGGGACTGGACCCGCCAAACGGTGACCTCCCCCGCTTGGCCAGCGGCGGCTAAGAACTGACTATCGGCGGAAAAAGCTAATCCATTAATGGACAAACCCTGGGGCGACTGCAGCACGATCTGGGTATGGGGCGGTTGATAAGCCACTATATCGCCCGCCGCCGATGCCGCCGCTAACCATTGACCATCCGGCGACCAGGCGATCGCGGTGACATAATCCGACAGGGTTTGCTGTTGCTGCAACGTCACGGTATGCGCCGCCGCCGCACTTATGCGAGACATGTGCGAAATCCCTGGCGCAGTTCGGTTTCACCCAGGTTACGACCAATAAACACCAGTTCACTGCGACGCTGCTCAGTGGGCTTCCAGGGGCGATCGCGACGGCCATCAAAAATCATGTGAACCCCCTGAAAGACGTACCGATTGGATTCTCCCGCCAGGTTGAGAATGCCCTTCATACGAAAAATATCTGGGCCTCTCGTTTGCAGTAGCTGATTGACCCAGGCGCTTAACTTGGCGCCATCTAGGGGCTGTTCTTCGACAATGGCGAAGGAATAGACCGACTCATCATGCTCGTGGGCGGCTTCGTTGAGAAACTCCGGATCGACCTGCAGCGCCCGATCCAAGTCAAATGCATTAACTCCCAAGATGGCATCCATTGCCAGTTCGGCGTTTTGGGTGCGGTAGATTTTCACCATCGCATTCATATCGAGAATGCGTCGCTCAAGTTCCGCCAGTTCGGGCTCGGACACCAAATCAATTTTGTTAAGCAAGATCACGTCGGCAAAGGCAATTTGCTCTTGAGCTTCGTCGCTGTCCCAGTGCCGCCAGATATGCTTGGCGTCGACCACCGTGATCACAGCATCCAGGGCCAACTGGGCCTGAATATCTTCATCCACAAAAAAAGTTTGGATGACGGGGGCCGGATCGGCTAGCCCGGTTGTTTCAATCACCAAATGGTCAAACTGATCGCGGCGCTGCATCAAATTACCGATGATGCGAATCAGGTCGCCCCGGACAGTGCAGCAGATGCAGCCATTGTTCATTTCAAAAATTTCTTCGTCGGCGTCAATCACCAACTGATTGTCGATGCCGACTTCCCCAAACTCATTGACAATGACCGCTACTTTTTTGCCATGTTCATAGGTCAGAATGCGATTGAGCAGTGTGGTTTTACCCGCACCCAGATAGCCGGTCAATACAGTGACCGGAACCCCTGTTTTCGCTGTTGTCACCATGGCGTTTAATCCACCTTAAGACTAGGAACCCTTAAAGTTCTGGCATTATCTCTGACGCTGCCTCCCCTGAAAAGTTTGTAGCGAACATTTCAGTCCGCCTAGACCGCCTCCGCCAGTGTCATGTTAGCTTTGTACACTTTCTTCGGCGTTGCGTTGCAGGACCTCCACAGTCCCTGTTTGGCCGTCTAAACGAATCCGTTGACCATCCCGGAGTTGTTGAGTGGCGTTAGGGATATCCATAACAGCGGGAATGCCGTATTCACGGGCGATGATCGCACCGTGGGAGAGTCGTCCCCCCACCTCCGCCACTAGTCCGCCCGATCGCGCCAAGAGAGGCGCCCAGCCAGAATCAGTGAAGGGAACAACGAGGATCATGCGATCGTTGATTTCCGGCAAATTTTGCAGGGTGTGTAAGACCTTAACCTCGCCTTCCGCCCGTCCAGGGCTAGCTCCAATGCCCTGCAAAAACTGAGCCGAGTGAGAGGGGGACGGGATAAAAAAGTCGCTGGTCATTCGAGTCGGTTCATTGCCGTAAACTAAACCAGGCGCTGGGGTAAGTTTGGCGTCTTGCGCTAAGCGTGATCGCCGTTCCGCGATCGCATGAGGGATGGCTGCTTGCAAGGCCGGATCAGGATGGGTGATCAGCTGACGAATCTGATCAAATTCCAAGCAGAAAAGGTCGCCTGCTTCCTTGAGCAAACCTTGGGTAAGCCAAATTTGCTCTAGCGCGACAAAGCTCCAACGGAGTTCCGCCAGCAGCAGGCTATAAACCTGGGTGACTTGACCTTTCAGATCTAGCCGACGCTGAACCCATTGAGTTTGCCGATCTTGAGGCGGAGAAGCCGCCGATTCTACCCCCCTCTGCTGATTCGGAGGGGGATTGATCAAGTACTGGGTGAAGATCTGCCGGACCGGACCCGGGCTTTCTTTCCAGGTGGGCGTTGCAATGTCGGTCCCCACCTCACTGAGGTAGCCGTATTTTTCCAAATAGCCATCGATTCGCTTCAGAATCGTCTGACCGTCGGGACTCTCCGCCAGCAACGCAAACAGAGAAGAACAAGAGTCGGGCAGAGAATCCAGAGAAGTGAGCAGGTGACGAGAGGTGATCGCAATCTTTTGAAGGTCCCTCAGCGCTATCACCTCTGGATTTTGACTGTTGTCTAAGACATCGTCGTTGATTTTGAATAAAGCTTGCCGCACCGCCAAACTCAAAGGCGCCAGAATACTATAATAGGTTGCCGGTTGCAAGAGCGTTAAGATACGGTCTATGCGAACCAATAACGCCTCTGGGGAGAGTCTCTGGGTCGGTTGACCGGCAAGTTCTGCTAAAGCAGGATCAAAGCGTTCTTTGGCGTCCTGTCTGAAATCTTTTTCGAGTCGAAGCTCTCGCCGCACCAAACGGATCAGCCCTGGAATATTGCGCAGGGTCGAAAGCAGGGGAGGTTTTCTGAACTTGGCCCCCCGAGTCAGAAATTCTAAACTCTCCGCTGGCAATCCCATCTTGAGAAAAATGTCGCCCAGGAGGGAGGCGTTGAAGTAGGCGCGAGAGTGATGCAGTGTGGCTGTTTGGTCAAAATCCAGTGCTTGGGCGCGTTTACCGAGAACAAGCGTGAAAATATCGCCCCAAACACCGCAGGTGAGAGGACAATTGATGGACCAGGTAAGCGGGTGAATGAGCCCTGGGATAACTTCGGCCGCAATTTTACGGGTCCAAATGGGCAAAAGGGTGGTGATCGGACGACTTTGTAGTAGCCATAGCCCTTGGCCGTCGTAACTCCACTCAATATCTTGGGGAACGCCGTGGAAGCGAGTTTCCAGATGGCGAGCCAGGAAGGCGACCTGCTGAATCAGTCGAGGCGGCACCTCCCCGGTTCCCTGCACATCTAAGGTAGTTGTGTTGGGTAAGAGCCAACCGACTGGATTATCGCCAGTGGGATCAGCTTGGACGATATCGCTATCTTGAATGCGAATTCGATACTGTTCAGGCGTTACTTTTCCGGAAACCACAGGGGCGGCGGGCCCGGGCAACGCTTCAATCACCACGGCGTCTCCATGCCGACTAATCGGATCACGGCTAAAGGCGACCCCAGAGAACACACCCTGCACCTGCTGCTGAACAATCACCGCCATCCCCTGATCTGGCAGTCCTTGGTCTTGGCGATACTGGGCAGCGGCGGGGAAGTTATAGGAGGCGAAGCAGCGAGCGATCGCTGATTTTAAATCAGGCTGACTGGTGACGCCCAAAATCGAAACATACTGACCCGCTGCAGAGGCGATGGCGCTATCTTCGCCAATGGCGGAGGAGCGCACAACGATGGGCTGCTGGGTCGACGGTTGAGCAATGGCGATCAGGGCGGCCGGGTCATCCCCGGCCGGGAGCACATACCCTCGCGGGACAGGGTAACCCCAGCTGCGCAGTTGGGCCAGGGTCGCCGCCTTGTTACCCACTCGGGCGGCATTGAGCGATTTGTCAAGGGACAAGAGGGCGCGATCGCCTTGAAAGAAGCGAAACAATTTGCGGGATTCGAGTCGACCTTCGGATGCAAGCATGTCTAAATCATCCGGAATCTTGTGATAAATCCAGGCAATCAAACTACTCAGCGCCGCTACAGTGAGCACCCGAGCACCGTTATCGCTGTGGCGCAAAGCCGTCAGAATAGGTAATAAAACTAACACCCCTAACCGACCTTGTCGGCGCTCTCGGAAAATCGTGAAACTGATAAAGCTTATCAGGAAAGTGAGTCCAGCCACAATCGGATCATGAACAATAAAGCCCCAGACAACATTAGTTGTCCCGGCTCCCCGAGCAATCCAGTAGCGGCCCATCACTAAAGCAATCAGCGCGATCACTTCCCACGTGGGATCAGCCGGGAAAAAATGTCGAGCCAGAAGGACAGCTGCAATGCCTTTAAGGGCTTCGGCGCAGACCGCCAAAATACCCACAAGTCGGCCCCCGTGATAAAAAGTAGCCGACACGCTAACATTGCCTGTGCCCATCTGGGAGAGGCGTTTCCCAGTCAGACCACGGGTAATCCAGGCAATTAGGGGAAGCCCGCCAATCACTGGACAAAGGAGGAATATCAGAAATGCGCCCCAAACCTGAGTGAGGGTCATAGCTAGTGCTTTAAAGGTCTTCCTAATGTAGTAATATATAATACAGCTTCTTTTTCTGGAATACCTAGAACCTCGTTCACTTGATCATCGAAGAAACCGCCAATGCCGCTTACCCCCAAGTTGAGTTGAATGGCGGCCAGATTCAGGCGTTGTCCTAGATGGCCAGCGTCCATATGAAGGTAGCGATAAACCCGATCGCCATACTTAGCGACGGCCTGATTTAAGGCTGCAGTGTGGCAGAGAACGGCGGCGGCGTCTCGGCCCAATG
Source organism: Pseudanabaenales cyanobacterium (assembly GCA_022360135.1). Lineage (GTDB taxonomy): Bacteria > Cyanobacteriota > Cyanobacteriia > Phormidesmidales > Phormidesmidaceae > JAKSDM01. The sequence continues at coordinate 5,537 of JAKSDM010000952.1, forward strand.
CTTGATCCAGACAAAGGAAATGCAGGTCTTGTCGGAAGTTTTTAAAGCGAATTTGGCGCAGTTCCTGAGCCTGAGGGGCGTAGTAATAACACCCTACTTCCAACCCCGCCACCCCAGACACCACAACGAAGGTTTGAATCAAGCTCAGATCGAAATAGTCTGGCATTCCGTCTAAACCCTGGTCAACATAATGCTGGGGCTGATAGGTAAAGTCTAATAGAGCCTTGAGTTCATCCAGATCGAGATCGGCGCCGCTATAACGGCGGGTAGAACGACGTCTCAAAATCGTGTTTTCCAGGTCCTGTAGGTTTTCATTCCAGTGAATCGGGGCGGCTTGGGCGGACCGCTTGAGGCAAAAGGGAAAGTTGTACTGATCGGTGGTCGTTGCCATCGGACTAGACGGGGAGGCGTCAGCTTGTTTTTGCAGATTGATAATATCCTTGATGTCTTTGATCTGCTTATTATGGGGAATTTGAGTGGCTTGGTGAAAGTACCCTAGCAGTTCCCCATCAGGCAGATTGGGATAATCTGTTTGGGCTGCAGTCGGTAAAGCGGAGTAGGCGGGGGGAAGATTTTGATCAACTTGCAGCAAATCGGCTAAGGCGATAACTGCGATCGCACCTTCTTCCTCCGGATTCAAGTAAAGTAATTGATTCACCGCCTCGTCCGCAAAGCCGCCAATCAAATGGGGCCGAAAGTCACTCAACGCCCCTGCTAGTTCAAGGTTGCCAAGCAGATGGCCAATGTCCAGGAAGATGCGACGATAGGCTCGATCCTGATATCGCCAAACAGAGCGGAAGAAAACGCCTGTGATCACAATGGCTAAATGGGTTTTCTCCAGAGACGGATGCCAAAAACAGGCCTCCTGGAGGGTTTGCCAGACATGATCATCCCAGAAGCGCAATAGGTTGTGGGCTCGGGTTTGGTAATTGTATAGGCCAGCCGGGAGTAAAGACGTCCCCCGTGAAATCAGGTACACTTCCGCCGGATAAAGTCCGCCTGCCGAGGGAGCAGCACGAAGGTAAACGACCTCCCCCGATCTGGTCAATACCTTGGCCGTGAGGCCATAGCTGTTAATCAGCAGATGTGAAAGTCGCCGCCAACCCATATCGGCAAAACTGTCACCCGTTTCGGATTTGGCGTCCAGGTAGGGCTTCAGATCAACCGTAGCGCCAAACTTGTATTCTTTATAGGGAAGTGGTTGGGTTGACCAATCTAATCGCCGATTTTTGGCGGCGATGCTTTCAGGCTTGTATTTTGTCCGCTCATGATAATGCTGAGCAATGGATACAGGAGGATCTGACATAGCGGTTTAGGACTGCATAAGTAGCTTCAGACTTTCATCCATCTTTATCCATTATCCATAGACAACTGCTATCCATAGACAACTCTGGAAATAAGTCTGCAACCTACCCTTAGACTCAACCGAGAGATGTTTTTCAGATCGGTCTCATCTTGACCGGTTTGGTTGGGGATACTAGATCGACGCATCAAGCTAAAAAGACGGTTAAATCCCTTAACCGATTGCTCATTTACAGGATAAGTCTATGCTTCTTAATCCATCCGAAAAATGCCAGGGTGAGGCGCATCAAGCCTAAAGAGAAAGTTAAGCAGGGGATTGAATGAGTCGTTGATATTGTAAATTTACATTTCGTAATTAAGCATAAATACTCAGCACCCTATGTTGGCTTATTTCTCTATATGTGGACTCGGGTCTCCAATGAAGCCGCAGCGTTCTGGATTCTATATCAGGGATAATTTCCCGCTTTGTGTGGCCGCCCCTAAAAAAAGCGATCGCCCTTAAACCGATCCTTCTGCCGTTTTAGCAGGCGGGGGGCGTTGGCAATCCAGTTTGGTTAACAATTTTGCCAGTCTTAACGATACCTAGAGACCTTGCACACAGCGTCTCTAAAAGCAATTTATCGGGCTGATCCGAACGATATGGAAGACATTGGCGAACATCGCGGGTTCTATGGCCTGTGAAGAATAATATGCGCAAAATAACAGTTCCAGCATTACTCGCAGCCTATCAATCTGGCAGGCGAGACTTCCGTGAAATGGATTTAAGTTTGACTGATTTGTTCGAATCCGATTTGCGAAATATCAATTTATCTGGAAGCGACCTCAGTCAGGCTTACCTTCCCTATACAAATTTGAGTCAGGCAAGCCTTCAAAACGCCAATTGCCAGGGGGCCGAACTGAGTAATGCGCAGTTCTACGCCGCTGATTTGAGTGCATCTGATCTACGCGGCGCCAATCTGTCGAGGGCCAACTTGCGCAGCAGCAACTTACAGGGCGCCAACTTGTCAGGCGCCAACCTATATGGCGCTGATCTGAGTCATTCAGACCTGAGCCAAGCCAACCTGAGGGACGCCAATCTCTCCCGAGCCAACCTCAATAGCGCTAGCCTCCAGCAAGCTCAGCTAGGCGGATGTAATCTGTTTCAAGCAAGGCGAGTGAGCTTAGAGGGGGCGCTGTGCGATCGCCATACCATTTACCCGAATGGTCACCGGGATAATGGTTAGGGGACTGTTCCCAGCATTTTGGGGGAGGCAGAGGGGATAGGGTATGGGGTGTGGGGTGTAGGGCTTTATTGCCGGCAGATCTCGTAGAAGGGTATCGGGTATGCTATGCGTAGTCAGAAGATAAAGGGGTTCAGATCTGGCTAGGTCGGCTGATGATAATGACGTGAAGCAGTTCAGGTTTATGGTCGAGCGGTAGGATCAATTAGACGATTAAGATAATTAATCTGTAAGAGGAACGCAATTCCGCTGGCGGATCGGCTTAGCTGGATTGCACCCAATACCCCTTAGCCATAGAAGGGCATTCCCCATGAGGCGTAAGCAAACAGACATTCGTCCGTTCATCTCTAAAGGCGGCTTGATGTTGGCCATGCTACTGATGATGAGTCAGTCGGCCGCCGCTCAGTTTTCCCCATCCAGGGGGCTTCAGCCAATGTTGGCTCAAACCCTGACGCCTCAGGAGCAAGCAGAGCTGATGTACCGGCGAGCGGAAACGCTCTTTATCGTGCTGCTAAGCGCATTGGTGTTGCTGCTCGGTCTGGGGGTTGCGAGTCTTTGGTTCTTGCGGCGATCCGTGGTGCGAGAGGTGGCCGCAGTGGTGCGGACCCAGTTGAATGAAATGACTGATTTGGAGGGAAAAATTCGCACCGCTACTAAGGAGTTAGACTATATTCTACGGGATGCGGAGGAAATGGCGGATGAAGTTGAGGACAAGACGGATCACTTCAAGCAAGAGGTAGCCGCTAAGCAGGAATCCCTCTCTAAGTTAGTGGATGAGTTATCTCAGTTTAAAGCGCGAACTCTGGATGACTGGCAAGAACAACTCGCCACCCTCAAGCAAACCATGGCGACTCTAGCATCCGATGTCGAGGGTGAAGTTTCGCAGTTGCAGCAGACAGCCCAAACTCAACTTGCGAACTTAGAAGCAGAGGCTCAATCGGAAAAAGGGAAAGTGCTGCAGACATTGCAGGCGTCGGCATCTGATTTTGCCGTCAAGCTAGGGGAATTGCGCCAGGATGCCCAGACTCAAAAGGAGACAACGCTGCAGCAATTGCAGCAATCCGCATCTGAGTTGGCGGCTAATTTGACGGAACTGCTATCTGGGGTTGAGGGACAGCGCGATCGCACCTTAGAGGCGTTAGAAGACCTCAAGCATGAATTGGCTCCCCGACTAGACTTGTTACAAGAGGAAACCGGGGCGCAAATTCAGCAGCAAGGAGCAGACATTGCAGAAAACCTGAAGAAACTGGAATCAGAACTCCATGGCCAACTGGCTGAGATTCAAGCCAGCGCCTTGGGACATAAAGATTTGGCCTTGCAAAACCTGGAGCGCTCAACCAACGAGTTCAATACTCAATTCTCCAATCTAAAGGGGGATGTGGAGACTCAGAAGGCCCGAATTCTTCAGGAATTACAGACTTCAGCGGCTGAGTTTCTGGCTCAGTTCAACCGCCTGCAAATGGATGTGGAGGGCAGAAAAGCCGCTATTTTGGCCAATCTAGAGCGAACAGCGAATGAGTTCATGACCCAGTTTGCAGGTCTACAGGCTGAGGTAACAGGGGCAAAATCAGACGCCCTCGCAGGGTTACAACAAACCGCTGCTGACTTTACCGCCCAGCTGACGGCGTTAGGATCCGAGCTGGGAGACCGTAAGGCTACCTTGCTGGCAGAACTGGAACAATCGGTCGCCGCCTTTACTGAGCAGATTGGCGAGCTCCGCTCAGGCGCCGACGAACAACGGGATCAAACCCTGGAGAGTCTAACGGCGCTGGCGGCCGAATTCACTGGCCAATTAGCAGAGTTGCGGTCTGTGGTGTATGGTCGCCGCGATCGCGTCTTTCAGCGGCTGGAGATGTTTGACAATCGGCTGGGCGACCAGTTAGCCAGTGTGGAAGCCGAAGCTGAAGGGCGGCGTCAGCAGGTGCGTCAGCGGTTAGAGGGCATAGAGGCTGACTTTGCGGCGAAGCTAGCGGCATTGCAATCGAGCCTGGCGGAGCAGCAGGATTCTTCGCTGAGCGATTTAACCCAGCAGCGGCATGAATTGAGCGATCGCTTGATGGCGCTGCAATCTGAAGCCCAAGGGCAAAAAGATGAGATTCTGCAGAAGCTGGCTGAATTAACCCCTCAGTTTGTGGCCGAATCCTTCATGGCGGAAGCTCAACAGAAGCTGCAAACCTTAAACGAGCAGCTTGAGCGATTACAGTCGAATCGGCCTGAGCTATTTCTAACCGCAGAAGACCACATTGAGAAGGGCGATCTGTTGCTGTCCCAAAGCCGCTACGAAGAAGCTGTGGCTGAATATGACAGGGCGCTGGAGATTCAACCGAATAATGCCGTCGTGTGGATGAGCCGCGCCGCTGCGCTAGAGGAGCTACAACGCCAAGAGGAGGCCTTGATTTCTCTGGATAAAGTCATTGAGCTGACTCCGGATAACGTCGATGCTTGGTATCAGAAAGGGCTGACGCTGCGGGCGCTACGTCAATACGAGGAAGCTGTCGCTGCCTTTGACCGAGTGATTGAGCTGCAACCTGGAGATGCTAAGGTGTTGCTGAATCGAGGCATGGCCCTGAGTCGTTTGCAACGGCGAGAGGAGGCGATTGAAGCCTTCGACAAGGCGCTAGAAATCAGCCCGGAATATCACGAGGCCTGGGTGAATCGAGGGGTAGCCTATGGCATTCTGCAGCAGCACCAAGAAGCCTTCAAATCTTTTGATAAAGCGATCGAGATCCAGACCAATGACGCCGTAGCCTGGTTAAACCGAGGATTGGCGCTGACGGAATTGGAGCGATATGAAGAGGCTTTGGCTTCCTTTGACAAGGCCGTTCGGTTTAACTCAAAATCCCCCAAGGCCTTAGACAATCGAGGCTATGTTTTAGTTAAGTTAGGCCGCGATCGCGAAGCCATCCGCAGCTTTGATAAGGCCCTGGAAATTGATTCGGATTATTTCAAAGCCTACTACAATAAGGCTGTTTGCTATGCCCTCCAGCGGGAAAACGACATGGCGCTAGAAAATTTGCAACAGGCCATTCGGCTAGACCCTTCCTTTCAGGAAGAAGCGAAGGCCGATCCGGCCTTCGATGACCTGTGGGATGACAACTGGTTCAAGGAGTTAGTGGGATGTTAAGGGAATTCCTCCAGCTAAAACTTTTGGTTCGTCCCTTCGTCAAAATCTATGATTAATAGCCTGACTCAGGCGTCTGGAAATTTTCAGGCGGTAACATTAGAGTCGGTCTGAAACTTAATGTCCACAACACTGGAGACAGCTTAAATGAGTCGAATTCAAGCACAAGCAGCCAAGCTTTGGCAAACCCTCAATGCGCCCGAAACTTTTTCTACCTACAAAAGCGTTTTTGCGGTGACCTGGAACATCCTTCGGGAACTATTCCTGCTTTTGTGGTTGAGTCTCATGTGGGTCCCGGTTTTAGCCGATAGGTCAATTTCCCTAGGTCGCTCTACTCGAACTTGGATTAATAGTCAGAAAGAGGGCGGCGGCGATCGCTCGGCCGCCGAAATGGGTAAAGCAGTGCAGTCAGCCCTGAAGCAGGGATTTGTATCCACTGTCTCACAGGCTAAGCGTCAATTGGGCATTCCTGTTGTTTTGCCAGTGGAGTCTGCACCCACTACCCCAGAAAATGGCGTCGCCCAATCCAAAGAGCCTGCAGAGATTAGCTGACTTTAATTCGAGTCAGGGGGAGGCAATCTCATATTTTGATCGCCTCCCCATATCATTAGGATAGACCAAATCAGCTGATGTGCATTCAAGTTGCAGAATTCCGGCGCTCAATCCCAGTTAGGGCAAGGATTGGTCTGGAAACTTAAATGCCGATTAGCTTAATTAGCTATCCATTTTAAAGTTTGACAGTGACACTACGCAACCAGGAAAGGGTTAAGAGCCGCCATAATGTCAATTGTGTCAATTGCATGTCAGGCGGGAGAGGCGTCCTCATCCAGCTAAATC
>JAKSDM010000121.1 GCA_022360135.1 Pseudanabaenales cyanobacterium
ACCATTAGCTCAGCCTTGCCCGGAGATGGCAAGTCTACCATCGCGATTCAACTGGCCCAAGCCGCCGCCGCGATGGGGCAACGGGTTCTATTGGTGGACGCTGATCTACGTCGGCCTCAAATCCATCATCGTTTAGGCTTGTCTAATTTACGGGGACTGAGCAATTTAATCTCGACCCGGTTGCCGCTGCGGCAGGTGATCCAAGCCGTACCCGCCAGCGGCGACCTATTCGCCATCACTGCTGGCCAAATTCCGCCGGATCCCACCAAGCTACTCTCCTCTAGAAAAATGCAACATTTGGTGGAGCGGGTCCAAAAGGTATTCGACTTAGTGATCTACGACACCCCGCCTTTAGTTGGATTGGCGGACGCCAGTTTATTGGCTGCGCATATGGATGGGATTATCCTGGTGGTTGGTTTAGGGAAAACAGATTGCTCCGCCTTGATGCAGGCGCTAGACCGCCTAAAAGTGGCCCAAACCCCTGTGTTAGGAACAGTAGTGAATGGCCTCAAGCAATCCGCCGCCGCTGATTCCTACGGCTACAACTACTATTACTACCGCGACAAGGAAAACCCAATCCATGCGGCCAACCGAGCCAATAATGGCGCTGTGGCGAATGGCGACCCTATCTGAGGAGTCGGGTAGGGGCTGTAGACGCCGAGGTTAAGGTAAGCGGTTGGAGTATAGGGTGTAGGTGTAGGGTGGAATGACACTGAAATAAGCCATGTGGGCAATGCCCTACGGAATATCAGGGCTTTTAGCTGTAGACACCGGGGTTATGGTAGGAAGTGGAGTATAGCATACGGTATAGAGTGTTACCCCTTACACCTAGTTTTTACCCAAAGTTGCGATGAAAAGCTAGAGTAATATTACCCGCCAAAAAGAATTGCCAAGTATTGAGCTTCCCTCCAGAATTAACTTAGCTGCAGGAGGTGCATATTGTGCTATCAAAGATATCTGAAAAAAGTATGCACTCGGTTCGCTGGGTGCTGGTGATTGGATGGTCGCTATTAATTTTTTCCCTATTTTACGATCCGATTTCGGCCTCTCTAACCGACCCTAACAATACACTCAGCCCACTTCGAGATTAC